>JANMPL010000569.1:0-2002 GCA_031369845.1 Chloroflexota bacterium | reverse complement strand
GGAGACATTCACAGCCAGCAGGGCATCGGGGGACCGGTCTGGGAGCTCGTCTTCTTCGGTCGTGACCCGGACGCCGCGCCGCGCGCGTACTTCGAGCCCGACGCTGGGACCGTCACGTACGCGAGCTCGGCCCGCTAGTCCGTCGCGAGGGCTCGCAGGCGCGCGTCGGCGCCTTGATTGACGGCCCGGTAGGCATCACGGCTCGCCCGCCTCGAGCGGGATCACGCCGCGGCCCTCGACGGCCTCGGTCAGCCGGTGCGAGCGGCCCTCGGTGATGATGACGTGGGCGTGGTGCAGGAGCCGATCGACGGCAGCGGTCGCCAGGCCTTTCGGGAAGATCGTGTCGAACCGCGCGGGGTGGAGGTTCGAGGTCAGGATCAACGAGCGCTTCTCGTACGCGGCGTCGACCAGGCGGTACAGCGCCTCAGCCTCGTCCGCGCCGGCAGGAAGCAGGCCGATGTCGTCGACGACGACCAGCTCGGAGCGAGACGATACGCTCGACGACCTTGCCGGTCGAGGCGTCGATCCGCGAGCGGGCGATCGTCGCCGTCAGCGTCTCGAGGCTGAACCAGCTGACCCGCAGGTCGCGGTCGATCGCAGCATGGGCGATCGCCTCGGCAAAGTGACTCTTGCCGGTACCTGACGGGCCGACGAGGACGAGGTTCTCGGCCCGGCCGATCCAGTCGAGGGTCCGCAGCGCCCACTCGGCCTCGCCCGGGATGGCCGAGGCCTTGGCGTCCAAGGCGTCGAACGTCTTGCCCGACGGCAGGCGGGCAGCCTTGCGGTGGACTTCACGGGTGGCTCGATCGCGGCCGGCGGCTTCTTCGGCGAGGAGGACCTTGAGGAGCTCGACGTAGTCCCAGCCCTCGTCGCGGGCGTGGGCGAGGATCGCCGGGCCGGCCTGGCGGATGTAGCGCAGGCGGAGCCGGAAGAGGAGGCGAATGAGGTCGGACGACAGCGGCGGCGGCTCGACCGGGTGGAGCCGTGGCGGCAGCTCGCGCCAGCGGGCGAACTCGTCGCTCGCCGCGGCGCCTTGGAGGCGACCTCGGGTCTCGTACGGGTCGTGGGCGGGTCCTGTGCTCATCGCCCGACGAGTTCCCAGGCGCCTGTGCCGGGCTGGAGCGTGTCATCACCCACGTCGAGTCGCTCGTTCGACCGATCGCCCATCAGCCGCAGGTGGTCGACGATCGACTCGAGGTCGCCGTCGGCGAACCGGCCAGCCTCGGCCGCGAGGCTCAAGGCCCGCTCGACTTGGTCTGCTCCAACGAGCATGGCGAGCTCGGTCGATCGCCGGATCTTCGTCCGGATGCGCTCGGCGCCAGACGCCGCCGCGAGGATCAGCCAGCGCTCGGCACCGGGTCCGAGACCCAGGAAGGCGGCCTCTTCCGGGTTGGTCGGCCGGGGCTTGGGGTGGAGCGGGTCGCGCGTCCGCTCGGGATAGTGCGATGGGTCGATCCGCGGGTTGCCGGGCGTCGTGAGCGCGGGGCGGGCGACCTCGCGGGCACCGTCCGTCGCGACATGGGCGACGACGAGCTCGTCCCCCTCGACCCGCACCCAGACCCGCTCGCCGGCGAGGGAGTGGGGCACGCTGTATCTCGCCGAGCCGAAGCGCAGCGTCGCGTCGTCGTCGACGGTGCGGGTGACGCCGAAGGCGACGGTGTGGGCCTCGGCCGGGATCGGATGGAGCCGCCGGCGCTCAGCAGCCACCCGCTCGGTCGGCGGCTCCCGCGTCTCCCGATGCGCCCGGGCGTTGACCGCCTCGCAGAACGCATCGCAGGCGGTCCGGAGCTCGGCGAACGAGCCGTACGCGGGCAGGAGGTTCGCCTCGGTCGGCACGAGGTCGGCCTTGGCGACCCGGACGGTCGCCTCGCTGCCGCCCTTCGACTCCGGATCGAACGGCACGCAGGCGACGATCTGGAGCCCGTAGTG
The DNA here is from genome assembly GCA_031369845.1 of Chloroflexota bacterium. GTDB lineage: Bacteria > Chloroflexota > Limnocylindria > Limnocylindrales > CSP1-4 > CF-46. Next base: position 73 of record JANMPL010000569.1, on the reverse strand, counting down.
GCGACCGGCGGCGACGAGCTCGGGGTGGCGGACGGCGATCCCGGCGACCCGGTCGATGGTGACCGTCCGCTCG
>JANMPL010000568.1:0-1650 GCA_031369845.1 Chloroflexota bacterium | reverse complement strand
GGCATGAGGCGCAGCGAAGTGGTTGCCGGAAGCCGGCGGGCAAAGAGTGTATATCTGCGGCCGTATGACGTCTTGAATTCTGCCCATATCTTCCTGTGCGAAGCCCATCCAGGGGCTCGCTCCGCCCGCCGGCGAGGCGGTCGGCGTCGGTTCCCATTCGATCGAGCAGGTGTACGCCGCCGCGGTCGTCTGCGTCACCACGAGGCCGATGACAACGGCCCCAACGGCGATGATCACCGCCCCGAGGATCAGGCTGCGATACCGATCGAAGAACGACTTTTGCTCCATGCGGCGAACGCGCTCGCGACGGCCGGCCCGCGGACTGCCGGATGGGCCCGTGCTTCCGGGAGCTCCCTGGCCGGTTCGAGCCGCGTTTCTCGCGACCCGACGTGACTCCTTGCTCACCGTGTGGTCATACCTCGTCTGTGGCGCTCGTGATTCATCCGGGGTGCTCGCGCGTCAGGGCGACGCGCGTTCGCGCGTCCGCGTCGTGCCGGTCTGGCGGCAGGAGCGCGCTGCGCAGAGGGTACCGTCCGCGGGCGACTCGTGCCGGGGCGCCTCACGGCTCGCTCAGGTAGGCGCGCACCTCGGGACGCAACAGCCCGCGAAAGAGCAGTGCCGCGAGCGCAACTACGAAAATCGCCTGGACGAGGAGCCCCGTCAGGAGAAGGAACGGGATCAGGGGCAACGTCAGGCTGGCGAGCCCGAGCGCGAGCCCGCGGCTCGCCTCCTTGCGTTGGAGGACGAGGGTCGTCGTGAAGATCGTGTAGGCGAGCAGGACCATCACGACAACGCCAGGGCCGCTGACCGGCGCCCCGATCGCAAGGTCGATGACGAACCGCAGCGACACGCCGATCCCCGCCAGGATCAGAAGCGCATAGATCAGGAAGAGCCGGATGCCCGATGGCATCTCGCGGATGTGAACCAACATGTGGCCCGATCGTGCCATGACCGTGCCCGCCTGTCATGCGACATCGTCGGAGATGGGTGTGCCGTCGCGCCGTCTGGTGCTCGGGGCCGTGACTGCCGTTGGCCGACCTATACTCCCCGGCGGTGGCCGATCTGCCCTTTCCCCTCGATTCATCGCTCGCATCGACGCTCGCCCGCGCGCTAGATGTAGAGGGCAAGATCCCCCGCGCCCTCGACGCGCTCGGGCCGATCGGCGGTCGGGATGTCGTGCTCGTCGGCGGCGGCGAGGCGGAGACGCGACGGCTCTCGTCCCTCGGGGGCCGGCTGACGAACGTCGATCCGTACGGCGGTGACGACGCCACGGGCTGGCTCCTGCCTGACGGATCGGCCGACGTGGTGGTCGCATCGTGGTCGGCGTTCCACGGCGCCAACCGGGTCGAGCTGGCCGAAGCCGACCGGGTACTGCGGGCGAACGGGCGGCTGCTCGTCGTCCACGATTACGGACGCGACGACGTCGCCCGCCTGCGCGGTGAACCCCCGGAGCAGCTCGCTTGGAGCCGCCGGGACGGCCCGTTCCTGCGGGCCGGTTTCCGGATCCGGGTCCTCCACTGCTTCTGGACGTTCGATTCGCTAGAGACTGCGAGAGACTTCCTGCGGGCGGCATTCGGGGAGGTTGGCGGGTTGGTCGGCAGCGAGCTCAAGCTCTTCCTCGGCGGTTGACGCGGGCACGAACGACAGGTA
>JANMPL010000525.1:0-12844 GCA_031369845.1 Chloroflexota bacterium | reverse complement strand
CTCGACGGCGCGGACGATCTGATCGACCGTGGCCATCTTCGACAGGTAGCCCTTCGCGCCCAGCTCGACCGCCCTCACGTGGTAGCTCGGATACCAATAGGAGCTCAAGATGATGAAGGCAGGTCCGGGCGTATGCCGGCGGACCACCTCGAACCCGTCGCCGGCGTCGGAGAGGCGGACGTCACAGAGGACGACGTCCGGCTTCTCGCGCTCGATTAGCGTGCTGGCCGCGGCAACGTCCCGCGCCGTGCCGACGACCGTCATACCGGATGACTTCTGGATCAGCGCCGCGAGCCCGTCGGCGATCGCCGGGTGATCCTCAACGATGGCCAGCCTGATCATCCTCGCCCCCGGAGATCATTGCTCACCTACTCGGCTGCGCGGCCCGCAAGCGGGAGCCGCACTGTGAGCAGTGTGCCGGTTCCGACGATCGACGTGGCGTCGATCTCGCCGCCGTGAGCGGTGACGATCTCGCGGGCTACGTACAGGCCGAGACCCAGCCCGGACCCGCGGTGGGGGTGCCCGAGCCGCGTGTAGGCCTCGAACATCGTCCGCAGGTCCTCGCTCGCGACGCCAGGCCCGTGATCGCGAACGGAGATCTCAGCACGTCGGCCCGATCGCTTCACCGCAACCTCGATGGTCTTCGATCCCGGCACATGATCGATGGCGTTCGACAGAAGATTCAGGAAGACCTGTTCGAGCCGACCCGGGTCGGCTCGAACGAAGACGCCGCGGGGCGGCGCAGTGACCTGGATCGTCGGGGCCCTGGGCAGCACCTGCGCGCCCTCGACGGCTGTTCGCACGACGGATGAGACGTCGTTCCGATCGAGCTGCAGCTCGAGCTGGCCGGTCTGGATCCGGCTGACGTCGAGGAGTCGCTCGATGAGCGTTGCCAACCGCCTCGTCTGGCCGAGGGCCCTGGCAGCGTACGTGGCCGCCTCCTCCTCGTCGCCATCGGTCAGGTTCCGGTTGATGAGTTGGAGGTAGTTGTGAATCGCGGCCGCCGGCGTCTTGAGCTCGTGGCCGGCGGCGGCCATCAAGCGCTCCAGGCTGAGTCGCATCGTCCGCTCGGAAACGTCCCGGATCGCGACCACGCCACCCCAGGTCCGGTCCTCGACCGTGAGCGGTTCGGTCACGGCCTCGAACCATCGTCGGGTGCCATCCCGGCCGCTCACGGCGAACTCCGTCCGGAATCGTTCTCCGCGGGCGGCCCGCTGCTGCGGCCAGTCGGCGCGTGGCAGCGGCAGCCCGGCCAGGTCCTCGGGCCGGATCTCCGCGTTGGGGCCGCCGAACAGACGGTCGTACGCGGGGTTGGTCGCGACGGTGTGGCCCTCGTGGTCCACCGCGACCACGGCGTCACCGAGGCTCGTCAGGACCGACTGGAGCCGGTCGTGTTCCTCCTCGCTGTGACGCTTCTGGTCCTCGAGGGCCACCGCCTGCAGGCGTAGCTCCTCCGTCCTGGCAGCGAGATCGTCGTTCGCAATCCGGAGCTCCTCGACGCTGGCCGTCAGCTCCTCGTTGAGAGTCTCGAGCTCCTCGTTCGTCGCCTGGAACTCCTCGTTGAGGGTCTCGACCTCCTCGCGCCCGGCCTGAGCCTCCTCGCTCGACTCGAGCATCGCCTGGTTTGCGGTCCTGAGCTGGGCGACCAGGGCGGTCAGTTCGACGTTGGCGCGCAAGAGCCGGCGGTTCACGACAGCCGCCCGTTCGAGGCGGCGGGCGGCGCGCGCGCTGGACAGGCGATTGTGTTCGGCCCTGCTGATGTCGCTGAGCTCGATGACCGCGCCTTCGATGGACCCAACTCGCCGCAGATACGGCCGGACGACCGTTTCGATGAAGCGTGACCCTTCGGCCGAGACGCTGGCCGTCTCGACCTCGTGAACGGTCGTCGTGGTCTTCCCCCCGAGCGCCGCATCGATCACGGCCCGGACATCGGTCGATGGGAGCAACTCAGCCAGGTGGATGAAGTCCTGATCGAACGCGAGACCGTGGATTCCGAGCATCCGCCGGGCGGCCGTGTTGATCCGGATGATGTAGTAGCGGGCGTCGACCACGACGATCCCGTGCCGGAGGTCGAGCAGGAGGGCCTCCGCGGCCTCATTCGAATCGGTCGTGATCTGGGCGTCCCGGCGAGTCGACAGGATCGCCTTGTCGAGGGGCACCTCGTGATCCCGGGCCGGTCGGATTGGCTTCGCCCGCGTGAGCGGCAGCATTGGAGGCCCCGGTCCGCGCTGATAGATCCGCAGCCGTGCGCGTTCCTCGACGAACGGCGTGGGCATCGCGGCGACGGTCTCGGACTGCCCCAGTACGAGACGTCCGTTCTCGCGCAGCGAAAAACCGAAGGTCTCGAGTGCTGCGCGCTGCATCGGCACGGTGAAGTAGATGAGCACGTTCCGGCAGAGGATGAGATCGATCCGTGGGAACGGCGCACGCGCCCCGAGGTCGTGCTCTCCGAAGGTCATCAGCGATCGGATCGACTTCGCGACCTCGTACCCGCCCTCAGCCTTCACGAAATAGCGTTCGAGGATGGGAGCTGGCACCTTCTGCAATGCGGCCGGCGAGTACAGGCTTCGCCGGGCGAAGGCGATGGCCGCGCCGTCGATGTCGGTCGCGAATACACGCACGTCCAGCGGGTTCGAATCATCGCCCAGGGCTTCTGCGACGGTGATGGCGAGCGAATACGCCTCCTCGCCGGTCGAGCACCCGGCCGACCACACCCGTAGCTCCCGCCCACGCCGTCGTGCCTCGTTGATCAACTCCGGCATGGTCTGGTCGCCAAGATATTGGAAGACCTTCGGATCACGAAAGAATTCGGTCACCTTGATCAGCATGCTGCTGATGAACCTGGCGTACTCCTCTGAATCGGCCTCGAGCTGCTTCGCGTAAGCGGCGAGGGACGAGTGGCCCGTCGCGCCCATCCGCCCACGTAGCCGACGAATGATCGTCGCCGTCTTGTAGGTGCTGAAGTCGATTCCACTGCGCTCGCGGACGCGTTCCAGCAAGGCCGCGAATGCCTTGCCGTCGTGGCCATCCGCGGGGACGTCGTCCGCGTGAATGAGATCACGCAGGACCGTCCCGATCGAGTCCAGGTCTGCGGTCGCGTCGACGAGGGACGGCGAGATCGATCGCGGCATCGACGGAAACATCGCAGTGGCGGGGTTCTCGATCACCACGGAGCCACCGGCCTGTTTGACGTGCCAGGCGCCGGCAGAGCCATCGGTGCCACTTCCGGTGAGGATTACCGCGGTGAGTCCGGGACCGAAAGCTGCGGCCGCTGATTCGAGGAGAAGGTCGACGGAAGGCGCAACGCGACCGGCTCGAGCCGGCCGGAGTTGCAGCTTTCCCCGGACGATCTCGACGAGCCGATTCGACGGGACGACGAAGATCACGCCGTCCTCGAGCGATGCCGTGTCCTCGACAATTGTGATCGGCAGCGTCGCGTGGCGGGAGAGGATTTCCCCGAGGTGACTCGGACGGCGCGGATCGAGGTGCTGGGCGATGACGATCGGGGCCGGAAAGTCCGCCGGAAGGCTGGCGACTACGCGGGACAGCGCCTCGATGCCTCCTGCTGAAGAGCCGATCACAACGAGTTGTGCGTCCGCCGCCTTCGTGGGCACGCCATTCATTCTAAGACTGCCCCGTCTTCTGGGTGTCATCCTGTTGCCACAGGCGTGCCGGGTTTCCATCCTCGCGCCAGTCAGGAGGGGGACGTACTGTCGCCGCGACGAGGGCTGGGGCCACGAGACCTCCTTCTCGCGTGGCAGCCCGCCAAGCGACTCTGGGACCGCCTCGGCGGGTCGCACCGACCCTCGCCGCTGACCGTTGACGAACGACCCGGCCTCCCCCGGGTCGTTCGTCACTTTCATGTCTCGGCCTGTTTGGCCGGCAGCCCCGTTGACTACAAATAAACAACTGGACTTGTCCCCCGAGTCAATTGCGCAATTTCATCCTCACGGCCCACTGGCGACCGGCGCGATTATCCGTCCTGCAGGACCGGAGTGGGTCGACCCAGTGCCCCTTCCCTCTCGGGGAGTTGGTGTCTCCATCTGACCTGCAAGCCCCTCGCCCCGGAACATGACCAACCGGAAGGCGAGGGGCTTCATTTCGCCCCCGAATTGCGCCGGAAGGCCACGCCATTCCACACTGCCGCAGAGTCCCCGCGAAGGGTCGACCGGAGTCTGGAGGCATGGCGCGATGAAGTTCTGGAGCGAGGTCCCCTCGGCCCGAGCGCGGGAGGTGGTGGCCGATGTCGCGACGTGGATCTGGGTCAGCCTGTGGGCCGTCATCGCCTACCGGCTGTACTCGACGCTGGCCGGATTCGCCGAAGTCGGTCGGGCGATCGGGCAGGGCGGCTCGAACATCCAATCGGCGGGCCTCAACGTGGGAGATGCGCTGAGCGGTGTGCCGCTCGTCGGCGAGCAGGTCCGGGACCTCACCCGCTCGGCGTTCGGGCTGGCGGGGGAGCCGTTCGTGTTCGTCGGCCGCTAGTTGGAGCAGCTGTTGCTCATCATTGCGGCGCTCCTCGGCCTGTTGGTCCTCGGCGTGACACTCGTTCCGTGGCTCACCCGTTACCTGCCATGGCGCGCCCGCCGCCTCTTCGAGCTGCGAACCGCGCACCGCGCGATCCGGGCGGCGCGTAGCGACGTGCCCGACGCCGCGGTCGAACGGCTTCTGGCCTCGCGGGCCCTCCATCGGCTGACGTGGGGCGAGCTGCTGGAGCACACGCCAGATCCGATGGGCGACTTCGCCCGCGGTCGATACAAGAGCCTCGCCCGGGCCGAGCTCGAGAGCGTCGGGCTCCGGCCGTGACCGAGGCGGCCGCGGATCGGGGCTGTCGGCGACAATGATCCCGATGGCCCGCCGCGACACCCCGCCCGACCCCGAGCCGGAGTCAACCGCCGAGGAGGCGGCGGGCTCCGACGGATTCACGGCGCTCGATCTGAACCCGCCGCTCCTGGCGACGATCGCGGAGCTGGGCTACGAGGAGCCGACGCCGATCCAGCGCGAGGCGATTCCGCTGCTGCTCGCTGGCCGCGACCTCCTCGCCGAGGCACCGACAGGGACCGGCAAGACCGCCGCCTTCGCCCTGCCGACGCTGCAGCGGATCGAGATCGGCCGCGCCGGGCAAGGCAGCGCCGCGGCGCTCGTGGTCGTTCCGACGCGCGAGCTCGCGATGCAGGTGGCCGAGGCCCTCCATCGCTACGGTCGCGAGCTCGGTGCTCGCGTGCTGCCCGTGTACGGCGGCCAGCCCATCGGTCAGCAGCTGCGCGGCCTGCGTCGCGGTGTGGACATCGTCGTCGCAACGCCGGGCCGGGCCGTTGACCACCTCAAGCGGGGGAGCCTCCGCTTCGACGAGGTCCAGGTCGTCGTGCTCGACGAGGCCGACGAGATGCTCGACATGGGATTCGCTGAGGATCTCGAGACCATTCTCTCGGCGACCCCGGCCGGACGGCAGACTGCGCTGTTCTCGGCCACGATCTCGCCGACCATCACCCGCATCGCGAAGCGCCACCTGCGCGATCCCGCCCGGATCACGGTCCATGCGGCGAAGGCGACCGGTGACGGTGTCGCGCTGGTGCGGCAGACCGCCTACGTCGTCCGCCGCGGTGACAAGCTGGCCGCGCTCTGCCGGATCCTCGATGTGGAGGATCCCGCTTCGACCCTCGTCTTCGCCCGGACCCGCGGCGAGGTCGACGACCTGGCGGAGGCGCTTAGCAACCGCGGCCACGATGCCGGAGCCCTGCACGGCGGGCTTACCCAGGAGCAACGGGACCGGATGATGGGCCGGTTCCGGGACGGCAGCCTGGACGTCCTGGTCGCCACCGACGTCGCGGCCCGAGGCCTCGACATCGAGCACGTGTCGCACGTCATCAACTTCGACGTCCCGTCCAACCCGGATGCCTACGTTCACCGGATCGGGCGGACCGGCCGGGCTGGTCGCGAGGGGGTGGCGATCACTCTCGTCGAGCCGCGTGAGCACCGGCTGCTGCGGAACATCGAGGCGGCGACCCACTCCCGCCTCCAGATCGCCCGGCTGCCGACCGTGGCGGACCTCCGCGAGCGGCGCGTCGAGATCCTCCGCGGCAACCTCCGGGAGGTGCTCGTCGCCGGCGGTCACGACCGCCTCCGGGGCGTGGTGGAGCCGTTGTCCGAAGAGTTCGACCTCGTCGACATCGCCCTTGCGGCGGTCAGCCTGATCGAAGGGGCCGGGGCACGAGAGGACGACGACGTCGAGCTCGCGCCCGCCTCACTGCTACAGGCCGGACCTCCGCCGCGTCGGGCGGGCGGGCAGGTTCCACGGCGTACAGGCCCGCCGCCCCGCGGTCCCGCCGGCCCTCGCCCCGGCGCACGCGCACCGCGAGCTGGCGGCCGCGCGGGCGACGGGTCGTCAGCGGGCGGAGAGTGGGTTCAGCTCTTCATCGGCGGCGGGCGGCGGGCGGGGATCCGGCCGGGCGACCTGGTCGGCGCGATCACCAACGAGGCCGGCGTGCCCGGATCGGTCGTCGGCGCCATCCAGATCGCCGATGACTTCGCGCTCGTCGACGTTCGCACACCGGTTGCGGAAGCGGTGGCCCACGCTCTTCGCGGCGCGACGATCCGCGGCCGGAAGCTGCCGGTCCGTCGCGAGCGCGGCTGACGCCAGTCCCCCCGCTCGCTGCGCCGCGATCCTCCCATCGATCGTGCGCGATCCGCGAAATCGGGGCAGGATGACGGCATGGCCCGCCCGAACAGGCTCTCGGGGCCGCTTTTCGCGCTCATCGTCGCGCTCAGCTTGGGCGCAGGCTCGATGGCAGCTCTCGGCACCTCGCCTGCCGTCGCCGCCGATGCGGCGCTGCCGGCCTGGGACGGTGGGATCAACCTTTACCGCGAGGGCACGTTCACGACCCAGAAGTCGTGGCTGTGGTGTACGGCGGCCGACGTCCAGATCATCCACAACATCGTCGAGGGCGCGAACGACCACACGACCACCGGCCAGCGGCGCTACTTCGCCTGGATGCGGGACCACAACAAGTACGCGCTGCCGGAGTCGGCCGGGGTGGACCCGCAGGGCTGGACGGCGGGTCTCCGCCACTTCGTCGACGACCGCTACCGGCTCGTGGCAAGCAGATCATTCGAACTGGCGCTCGCCTCCGCCGTCACGAATCTGCGACGAACCAATCTCCCGGTGGCCGTCGCAGTGGCCCATGGCGGCCACGGCTGGGTGCTGACCGGGTTCACCGCGACGGCCGATCCGCTCCGGACCAGCTCGTTCACGGTGACGAGCGTCCGGGTAGTCGGGCCGCTGTTCGGCCTCCAGAGCAAGAACGGCTACGACATGCGACCGAACACGAAGCTGACGGCGGCCCAGTTCCGGAGCTTCTTCACGGCCTGGCACTACGATCCCAAGCCGATGATCTGGGACGGGCTGTCTGTGTCGATCCAGCCGATCCCGCCGAAGGCCGCCCCGGTCCCGTCCCCGAAGCCTGCAGCCGTGCCGCCAACGCCCGCCCCGACGCTGGCGCCGACTGCCATCCCAAGCCCCTCGCCGAGCCCGACCGCGACGCTCTCTACCCCGCCGGCGGCGAGCGCCTCAGCGGCGGCGATCGCCGTCGCAGCGGCGGCCAGCTCTGCCTTCCTCGGGACAGGCGCTCCGGAGGACGCCTCCGTGGCGACGAGCGGGCCGGGAGCATCGCTTCTCGTGCTCATCCTGACCGCCCTCGCCATCGTTGGGACGCTTGTCTGGCGCGTTGCTGGACCGATCGGGCGTCGCCCGCGGTCGGCCAGATGACGGCGGCGCCGTTTGCCGAGTAGACCCACCGTCGATTGCCGGACTGCGTCCAAGACGTCGATGAGACGATCGTCGCCGAGGATCGGATGGGAGGCGTCTCTCGACGTCCGCGACATCAGTTCGGCGGTGCGATGAAACATTCGGGCTCGTCGAACGTTTCACCCGACGTGGAACCCCCGCCGACGGCGATCCATGATGTCGATCCATCCCCGGTCCGTGCGGGCGCGGGCATGGGCGTGGATGGGTTCGTCGTGGCCGCGTACGAGGCGCACCATGCGGAGGTCTACGGGTTTCTGGCACGCGCGACCCGCGACGGGCTCGCCGCGGAGGACCTGTTGCAGGAGACGTACCTGCGGTTGACGCAGGAGGCCCGGGCCGGGCAAGCGCCGCTCCAGGTGCGGGCCTGGCTCTATCGCGTCGCGTCGAACCTCGTCATCAGCCGCGCGCGACGGCAGACCACGGCCCGTCGCTGGCTGGGCAGCTCCGGGCGAAAGGACGACCCGATGACCGCGCCGTCGCCGGAGGCCGGCGTGGTGAGGCGGGAGGGCGTCGCGGAGATTGAGCGGGTGCTGGAGGGGCTGAGCGCCGACGCGCGGCTCGCGCTACTGCTCTCGGGCGAAGGATTTGGCGGCGAGGAGATCGCGGCCACGATTGGTCGATCCGCCGCTGCGACGCGCACGCTGCTGTGTCGCGCGCGCGCTCGAGTCCGCATTCGGCGCGAGCTGTTCGCGGAGGAGCCTCGATGACCATCCACGATGGATTCCTCGACCTCGCGGCCGCGGCGATCGATTTCGAGCTCGACCCGGACGAGCGCGCAGAGCTCGACCGGCATCTCGCAGGATGCGACTCGTGCCGCCGGACCGCTGAGGCCTTCCGCGAGGATGCGGCCACGATCGCCTACGGGCCTGCGCCGCGCCTGGCGCCGGGGCAGTCGGTGGCGATCCTTGCCGCGGCGCTCCGGCCGCCGAAGAGCGGGCCACCGGTTCGCCTCCTCGCCGTCGCCGCGTTGGTCGCGATCCTGGGCGGCGGGCTCCTGGCGGTGGGGTTGGGGATCTTCCGGTCGGAGGACCCGCTCGTCGCCGTTGTGACGCCCAGTCCTGGCATTCCATCCGACGAGGCCCCGTCGATCGGGGCGAGCGCTCAGCCGACGGCCTCTGCCGGAGCCACGCTGCAGCCCGCCGCCGGGACGCCACGGCCTCGCGGTTCCCCGACCATTGGTTCGGTGCAGGTCCGCGGCGACGCCGGGGAGTTGGGAAGCTTGATCCGGATGGCGCCCGGGGCCGCCGGCGACTTTTACGTCTCGATCCCGGCAACTGATGGCACCGTCATTGCGCGGCTCGACACGGACGGCGATCCCACCCCGGGCTGGCCGGTCTTCATCCCCGGCTCGGAGTCATGCGACCAGCTGCTACCGGTCACCGACGGTTCGGTGCGCCTCATCTGCCACCGACCCGCAGCCGAAGAGGGGTTGGGCGGCATGATCGCGCGGGTGCACGCCCTTGATGCGAACGGCCGACGTCTGCCCAGCTGGCCGATCGAGGTCGAGGACGTCGTCACTGGGCGGATGGTCGGGGACGAGCTCACGCTGCTCGTCAAGCCGTATGTCGGCGACGTCGGCGAGACCGACACCCCCGAGAACGTGCTTCTGGTTACGGTCGGCGCGGATGGCTCGGTTCAGAGCGGCCCGGACGTGCAGTTCGACTGTTGCGAACACTCCTGGGCCATCGGACCCGATGGGATCGGCTACGGAACGACCCACCGCGACTGGGACACGTCGGTCAAGACCGATATCGAGGCCTTCGGCCTGGAAGGACTGCGGATCGGCTGGCCCAGGACGATCGACGGCAACGCATCCGACCTCGCGTTCGACGCCCAGGGGCGGGTGTACGCGATCATCGGCTCTCCGAACACTCGGCCCGCGCAAACGATCGTCATCGACCATGACGGCCGGACCCTGCCGACCGGCATCAGCGATCTGGCAATCGTTTCGACGAATCCATGGACCGGCGCCGGGGCCGACTACCCGGGGCCGCCGATCGTCGCCGGTGACGGGACCTCGTACATCGTTCAGTCGGTTGACGGTCAGACACGTATACAAGCAGTTGATCCGAGGGGTCAGCGGGCCGCCGGATGGCCATACGAGTCCGACTTGGGGCTTCAGGAGAGCGGTGGTGGCTGCCCGCCCGAAACCACCGGCTGCGGAGGCTTCCTCGCCGCGCCAGCGGTGGCGCCCGGCAACGTGCTGTACCTGATCGAGGAGGCCGCGAACGCCGCCGACGGCAGTCGCATCGTCGCGATCGGCCTGGACGGCACAGTCGTCGACGGCTGGCCGGTCGAGCTTCGACGCTCGGGCTCGGAGTTCTGGTCGATCGTGGCCGGTCCGGACGGCAGGGTGTACGCCCTCGCGATCGAGCCCGAGCCAAACGGCGCCCACTCGGCGACGATCCTCGCCATCGCCCCCGATAGCACCGTCCAGTTCAACGTCACGGTGGTCGAGCCATAGGGTCGGTGGCGTAGGCACGTCAGCGAATCAGGCCAGCCCGAGCACTGCCAGCAACAGGAACCCGATGAGGACCATCGCTCCCACGGTGTAGGCGCTGACCGCGGGCGGCGGCGATCGCGATGGATGCCGCGACGACAAAGCCGACTACCGCTGGCATGCCGCCACTCTATACAGGCGTGGCTCGCGCTACGGAGCCCCGCGCTGCGCGTCCGCGGGCGATCATTTGCCGATGCGTAGACCGTTGGCCGCGGGCGTCCTCGGCGGCATCGCCTTCCTGCTCATCGGCTGGAGCGGACTGCTCGTGCCGTCGCTCATCCGGTCGGTCAAAGAGGCATTCGACCAGTCCGACGCGGGAATCGGCCTGTTCTACCTGCTGTTTTCGGGCGCCTGGGCGGCCGGCGCGTTCGGTGGCGGGCTCGTGACGGAGCGGCTCGGTCGGCGGAGGGTCCTGACGCTTGCCGCCGCGCTCATCGCGGTCGGGCTGATCGGACTGGGGTTGGCGCCCAGCTGGGGCGCGTTCCTGGCGGCCGCGCTGCCGGGGGGACTCGGAGCGGGCATCATCGACGGCGGCGGGAACGGGCTGATTCTCGACCTCTACCCGTTGGGCCGCGGCAGGGCGCTCAACCTCCTCCACCTGTTCTTCAGCATCGGCGCGCTCGCGGCTCCGGTGACGGTCGGTCTGCTCGTCGAGAACGGGCTCGAGTGGCGGTCGATCCTCGTGGCGACCGGATTGGCGGCTATTCCAGTGTCGGTCCTGTTCGGCATCGTGAGGATGCCCGGCGGACGGCGGGCGGGGACGGAGGCATCCGAGTCGCCCGATGGGTCGAGATCGCGTACCCGCCCGCCTCGCCTCGCCGCGCCACTTCTGCTGATGGCGTTCGCGATTGCCTGCTACGTCGCCTCCGAGGTGGGCGTCTCGAGCTGGCTCGTCCGCTATCTCGAACCCGCTCCGCTCAGCGTCGCGACCCTTGCCCTGTCGCTGTACTGGGCGGGCATCGCCGTCGGCCGCCTCATCTCGTCGCTGCTCGCCGACCGTTTCGACCATCGCCGTTTCACACTGGCCTGCGCGGCCAGCCTCGCCGTGGTGCTCTTCGGCGCGATCGTCAGCCCGTCGGTTCCTGTGTCCATCGGCTTGTTTGCCCTCGCCGGCGTCGCATCTGGACCGATCTTCCCGATGATCATCGCGATCGGCGGTGAGCGTTACCGCGACCGGTCGACCGCCGTCAGCGGCTTCCTCGGCGGGACCGGCGTCATCGGCTCGATCGTCTATCCGGCGATCATGGGCTTCCTGTCCGTTACGGTCGGGCTGACTGTCGCAATGCTGGGCAACGCCGTCCTCGCCCTCGCGTGTGCGATCGCCCTGGTGCTCGTCGGGCGCTCGACGGCGAGCGCGGATCGCCTTGTCAATACCCCCCTGGAGTCTTGACACAGGGGTGGTAAGCTACGCACGAACGGCTTGTCAAGACTTGACAAGCCCCTATCCATGTCCGGGTGGTCGCGGCAGAACCAGCACCCTCGCGCGCGGTCGGGCGCGCAGTAACGTTCGGGCGGAGGCCCGGGCCAGGAGGTCGGTTTGGCGGTCGGCGTTGCAGCCGAAGTCAAGAACAAGCTCAGCGTCGTCGACGTCGTCGGTGAGTCGGTCCAGCTGAAGAAGGCCGGCACCACCTACAAGGGCCTGTGCCCCTTCCACGGCGAGAAGACACCGTCGTTCACGGTCACCCCTGCCCGCGACTCCTGGAAGTGTTTCGGCTGCGGCGAGGGCGGCGACATCTTCAGCTTCGTCATGAAGCGCGACGGCCTCACGTTCCCAGAGGCGCTCAAAGTCCTCGCGACAAAGGCCGGCGTCGAGCTGGATGAGCGAACGACGCGGGAAGACGCCCGCAAGAAGCGCCTCCGCGACGTCCTCGAGAGCGCGATCGCCTTCTACCATGCCGTCCTGACGGGCTCCAAGACCGGTGATCCGGCGCTCGACTACCTGCGCGGCCGCGGCTTCACCGACGAGACGATCGCGAAATACCAGCTCGGCTACGCGCCCGGCGGCTGGGACACGCTGACGCGGCAGCTCGCGGCCAAGCGCAACGTCCGCGCCGACGAGCTCGTCGAGGTCGGGCTCGCCCAGCCGCGTCAGTCGGGGAGGGGCGGCGTCTACGACCGCTTCCGCGAGCGGGTCATCTTCCCGATCCGCGATGCGAACGGGTCGCCGGTCGGGCTTGGTGGCCGAATCCTCGCGTCCTCTGCGGAGGATGGCGGGGATCATGGCCCGAAATACCTCAACTCCCCGGCGACCCCGCTGTTCGACAAGAGCCGGACGCTCTATCTCATCGACAAGGCGAAGGGGCCGATCCGCAAGTCGAGCCAGGCGGTCATCGTCGAGGGCTACACGGACGCGCTCATGGCCCACCAGGCGGGCTTCGACAACGTCGTCGCCTCGCTCGGGACGGCGCTCACCCCGGGTCAGATCGGCCTCCTCACGCGCTACGCCAAGAAGATCGCGCTCGCCTACGACGTCGACGCGGCCGGCGAGAAGGCCGGGACCTTCGGTGCCCAGGCGCTCGAGTCGCTGATCGGTCAGCTGG
>JANMPL010000441.1:0-4718 GCA_031369845.1 Chloroflexota bacterium | reverse complement strand
AACGGGATATCGACCGACGCCCTTGGTTACCCTCAGTGGCGCCTCAGCATGCGCGATTGACCCGGCCGACAGTGCGTAGTAACCAACGACAGTTCGGGTACCGGCGAGGCACACGACGTAGACCTTGGCGGTGTCCGACTGGTGGGCCTGAAGTGCGCGCTGCCGGAGCCAGGTGGTCTGTTCTTCGGAGCCGCAATCGAAGGATTGCGTGTCGTGGTCAGAAGCTATGGGCTCGATGCGATCGAATCGCGTCACTCTTCGTCGAATACGCTCGGTCGAGCCAGGAAGGCCGCGAGGCCAGGCATCGGCCGCTCCTCGCGCTCGAGGAGCTGGACAAACGCATCCCAGCGGTCGTCGGGCAGCACGAATGCAGTCCGGTCTGCGAGGACTTCGCGAGCGGCCTCGGTCGCGTGCGTCAGAACGAATGCGCTCGTGCTCATTGAGCTCGCGGCTGCGGCTTCGTCGAGCAAACGGCGATTTGCCGGCTCGAGGCGTAGTTCGAGTCGGTCTTCCTTTCGTCGTCCTCGCGCGATCGTCACCATGGGCTCCATGTACGGATAATGTCCGTACGGTATTCACATCCGTCGCGCCTGTCAAGAGTCGACGCATCGAATCTCTAGACGGACCCGGTCCGGCCTATTGCCAGTTGACGCTACGGACCTCGACTGGCTCGGCGACTCCCTTGAGGGTGAGTTGGCGCGGTTCGGACAGGCCGAAGCGGACCAAGCCGATCGCGTCCAGCGCCGCGCTCGAGACGAGGATCTCTGCACCGCTCGCGGCGGCGCCGATCCGGGCAGCGACGTGAACGCCGCGGCCCTGATAATCGCCCGCGCGGCGGGTCGCCTCGGCGGTGTGCAGACCGATCCGGAGCGCCGGCGCGAACCCGTGTTCGCGGCGGTGCCGCGCCAGTCGCCGCTGGATGTCCACCCCGCATTCGAGTCCGTCGGTGGCACTCTCGAAGGCGACGAAGAACCCGTCGCCGGTAGAGTTGACCTCCTCGCCGCGATGGCTCGCAAAGGCCGATCGCAGCTCGCGGTCATGCCATCGCAGTAGCTCGCCCCAGGCCTCATCGCCGATCAGCCCGACCAGGTCGGTCGAGGTGACGATATCGGTGAACATGAATGTCTTGCTGGTCCGCTCCGCGGCCGCGGCGGATGAACCGGCGTCCACGCCCAGCAGAGCGTCGACCCGCGCCAGGTCACGTCGCGCTCCTAGCCGCTCGAACACGTCGCGAGCAGCCCTCAGGTCGCGTCGAGCCGCCGCCTGGTCACCGTCGGCTGCGACCGCTTCGGCGTAACGGAGACGCGCTCGGGCGCTCTCGTAAGGGAGGTCCGTCTGCTGCCAGAGGCGCCAGGATCGACCCAGCATCGGCGACGCCTCCGAGGCCCGATCCTCGCCAAGGAGCAGCTCTCCCCGAGCCGTGAGCGCGCCGGCCTCGAAGAGCGGTTGCTGGAAGTCCGAGGCAATCGATTCCAGCTCGGCGACGGCAGGGCCGGCGGTCTCGAGGTCGCCGGCCGCCAGCGCGATATCGATCTGGGCAGGGAGTAAGCGGGCCCGCGTCGTTCGATCGAGGACTCCGTCGCCGCCCGCGGTGGCGGCAATGGCGCGCCCGATCGACCGCGCCGCCTCGTCGGTCTCGCCGCGGGCGAGCTCGAGCAGCGCGAGCCCCGGCTGCGCGTCGTGTCCGTACGCGTACGCCTTCTCGAACGCCTCGGCGGCTCCGTCGAGGTCGCCCATTCGCAGCCGAATCTCGCCCACCGCGTACTGAGCGTAGCCAACGGCGTCGAGCAGATGGAAACGTTCGAGCTCCTCGCAGGCC
Organism: Chloroflexota bacterium; assembly: GCA_031369845.1. Classification (GTDB taxonomy): domain Bacteria; phylum Chloroflexota; class Limnocylindria; order Limnocylindrales; family CSP1-4; genus CF-46. Next base: position 2,899 of record JANMPL010000441.1, on the reverse strand, counting down.
TGTCGCGCCTCCTGCTCAGCCTCGGACCACAAGCCGCGCAGCATCTTGAGCTCGGCCCGATGAACCCGGCAGATGCCGGGGTACCCGCCCACGGCTTGGCGACGCATCCAGCGCTCGCCCTCGTCCGCCCATTGGCCTGCACGCTTCAGATCCCCGACACTCCGACAGGAGGCGATCGTGTTGCAGTAGATGTCGCTTGCCACACGAAGATCGAGCTGGCCCGACGACGCAGCCGTCGCCGCCTCGTCGATCAGGGCGAGGCCGGTCTCCCACTCTCCGCTGAACACGAGGGCCATGCCTTTGAAGCTCATCGCCATGAACATGGAGTTCGTGTCGCCGAGCTTGCGCGCCAGCTCCATCGCTCGATCGGTGAGCTGGATTCCCTGCGTGAGCTGGCCCGCAATCAGCGCCCCCAGCGCGTGGAAGACGGCAACACGGGCGTGTATCGGCGAGTCAGGCTCGGATTCGAGCAGATGCTCGGCCCTGGCAAGCCAGCCGAGACCGATCGACTCGGCCTGGCGCCGGAACGCCTGGTAGGCGAGGCTCAGTGCGACGCGGGCCGCATCGCTTGACTGGCCGGCGTCGGTGAAGCCGGCGAATGCCCGTTCGAGCGCCTCGGTGGCCTGGTCGGGCTCGCCCGCCCACCACGCGGCAGTTCCGAGCATCTCTAGATCGCCGGGCGCAAGACCCTCGCCGTGGTCGGCGGCGACGAACCCCTCGATCGCCTCCGTCCAGGCGTGCCGTTCCATAGCGTCGCGACCGAGCTGGACTGTGTCGACCATCGTGTGACGTACCCGCTGTTGGTCGCCGAGTCGTTGTACGCGTACCGTAAACCCGGGCATCGCCTGTCGCTAGCCCGGTTGCGCCGAAAAGCTGAATGCGCCGGCGGCGTATTCGTGCCAAATGCACGCCCCGTGAGCGTTCGTCGCGAACTTCGTGTCAGGCGACCGCCACGGCGTCATATGTCACGAACGTAGCGTCCGGCACGACGGGATCACGCACGAGCCGTCATTGCACGCGAGAAACGCGGTGACGTGCGCTCATGGGGCGGTCATCTGTCACAAAGCAGAGGCTCGAGAACGTTCGGGACGGAATCTCAATCGTCGACTGCCAGGGCTTGACATCCACGATGTAAGGTCGAGAGATGAGTTCCTCTCGACCTCCGACCGGGCCCGACCCGAAGGCGATCACCCGGTTGGTCCTGCCGCTCATCGCCGAGGCCCATGATCGGCTCGCCGCCGTGCGGGCTCGGCATCGGACGGAGCGGGACGAGCAGGCCGGATAGCTCTGCATCAGCCCCGCTTCGCCAGCGACGCCAGCCATGCGTCGCGGTCCAGCGGACTGGGGCTCGACCGGGGTCGGCGCGGCGGGTCGCTGCCGATCGGCTGGTAGCCGCCGAAGCGCGTCTCGAGGATCCCCTCCCCCATCGACAAGCCTGGCAACTGGTTCTGGAGCTGACGCACGCGAGCGACGGGCAGCACCGCGTTGACCGTGGAGAGGCCGTTCGCCGAGAACTGGCCGCGGACCCGGCCGCCGAGCCGGCCCAACGCGGCGACCACGCCCGGCGCGGTCGATGCCGGGATCTCCAGCGTGAGGTCCGAGAGCGGCTCGCAGACCCATGTGCCCGCGCGTTCCAGCGCGGACATCAGCACGAGCTGCGTGAGCCGCCGGAAGTCGGCTGCGCCCGTGCCCGGCGCGGCATACCCGCAGTCGGTCATCGTGACCCGACAGTCGGTCACCTGCCAGCCGGCCAGGCCCTCGGTCAGCGCCTCGTGGACGTACGACGCCATCTGGGTGGCGAACGTCTCCAGCGTCTTGAACAGGTAGAGCGGGACGAGGCGGACCTCGACGTCATGCCGGAACTCGATGCCGGAGCCTGGCGGCGCGGGTTCGATCCTGAGACCCAGGGTCGCCCGGAACGGGTTCTCGCTCAGCGGCGAGCTGCGCCCCGTGATGTTCGTGTGGGTCTTCGCCCGGATGATTTCGTCGGCCTCACCCATCCGCGCCGGACGCTCGATGCACACGATCGTCGTCTCGCGGAAGTCCGCCACGATGCCGTAGTCGCGCTCGAGGGTGGCCTGGATCACCTCCTTCTGGACCTCCCCGTAGAGCGACACCGAGATCTCGTGCCGGGTGTCGTCCTGGCGGACATCGATGAGCGGATCCTGGTCGGCGAGCTGGGCGAGCGCCGCGTGGAGCCGGCCCGACGCCTCGGCCTGCCGCGCGAAGACCACGGCTTCAAGCGTCGGGCGCGGGAAGCGCGTCGGCTCGTCGTTGCCTGCCGGCGGGTCGCCGATCGCGTCACCAACGCGGACCGTGCCCAGGCCGGAGATCGCCGCCATCCCCCCTGCCACGACCACGCCGCCCCGCGGCGCGCCCGGCGGGGCGAACACCCGGATGGCCGTGGCCTTGGCCTCGGCGCCACCGACCCGCACGCGCTCGCGCGGCCGTAGGGTGCCGGCGAACAGGCGGACGTACGCGACCCGCTCGCCCGAGGCGGTGCGCTCGATCTTGAACACCCGGCCCGATACGGGCGCATCCGGATCGCCGCGCGCGCCGGAGAGGAGCTCGTCGATGCCGGCGAGCAGATCCTCGACGCCCGCGCCGTGCGCGGCGGAGCCGAGGAACACCGGGTGGACGACGCCGCGGCGGGTCTGCTCTGCTAGCTGCCGCCGGAGCCCCGGGTACGCTACCGCCGCCTCGTCCTGGACGAACGCGCGGAGGATCGCCTCGTCGTGCTCGGCGAGGACCTCCGTGAGGGCCGCCACGTGCGCTTCGTCATCCACGGTGAAGGGGACAAGAGACGCCGTGCGGCTGCCCGCTTCCCGGACCCGCGCCATCGGCACGAGCGCCGGGGAGAGCCGACGCGCCATCTCCTCTACTACGCGGCGGTCGTCGG
>JANMPL010000419.1:0-4704 GCA_031369845.1 Chloroflexota bacterium | reverse complement strand
CGAGTCCTCGTCGCGATCGACGGCTCTGAGGCGGCGGGCCTTGCCGTCGACCTCGTGGCGGACGCTGCCTGGCCGGCCGGGACCGAGATCCTCGTGGCGGAGGCGGTCGACTCCGGAGCCGGACTGTTCGGGGGGCCGTGGCCGGCACTTGCCATGGTTCAGGCAGACAGCCTCGAAGCGAAGCTGCGTGCCGAGGCCAAGAGGACCGTGGAAGAGCCGCGTGCGCGGCTCGAGCGGCCAGACGTCACTGTCCAGTCCGCCGTCCTCCGCGGCCGGCCGGCCGGCCGGCGCGATCGTCGATCAAGCGCGTGGCATGCGGGCCGATCTGGTCGTCGTCGGGAGCCGAGGCCACGGGACGATCGAGTCGATGCTCCTGGGCTCGGTCTCCGCCGAGGTGATCGACCACGCGTCGGCGCCGGTGCTCGTCGCCCGAGGCCGCCGGATCGAGCGCGTCGTGCTGGGTTGGGACGGCTCATCGTGCGCCTCGCGCGCGGCGGATCTCCTGCGGACCTGGCCCATCTTCGCCGGCTCTGCGGTGCGGGTGGTGAGCGTCGCCGACATCGAGGTCCCCTGGTGGACCGGCTTTCCCGAGGCTGGCTCCCCCGAGCTGATACCCACCTACGTCGACGCCGCGGATGCCTCCCGCAGGCAGCATGACGAGCTCGCGCGCGGGATGACGGCGGAGCTCCAAGCCGCACGTCTCGTCGCTGAGGCGGATCGCCGAGAGGGTGACGCGGCGACCGAGATCCTGGCCGCGGCAAGCGCATCAAACGCCGACCTGATCGTCATTGGAACCCACGGTCGGACAGGCTTGGCGCGCCTCGTCCTCGGCAGTGTTGCCCGCAACGTCCTCGAGCATGCTTCGTGCTCGGTCCTCGTCGTCCGTGAAGGGTCGCCGGAGGACCGCACCGAGGCCGGGTAGCGCCGACTGACAGTGCCAGATCCGGCCTATAACAATCGACGCCCCGAGTCGTGTGGCTCGGCGCGTCTGGCTGCACTAGTGGGCGCCTGGCTGCACTGGATGCAAAGGTCTCGGGTCGGAGCGCCCGTCCTCACGGGCCGATAGGCCCAATGCCGAGCACCATTCGTTGGACTCACCGGAACGCTGCTGCGGCGAGCTGCAGGAGTGCCGGCAGGACGAGGGTGATGGAGAGGACCGTCAGTGCGACCAACAGGGTCGCTCGGACAAGTTCGATCTCCAGCGACAACTGATGGCCCGTGTCGCGGATTCGGACCCGGGACCGAACGCCGATCCCTGCCGCCGCGAGACGACGTGCCCGACGATCCCTGGTCGCCCTCGGGTTCAGCCAGGTCGGCCGGGCGCGCGGGACGACCGACCGCCGACGTTGGGTCTTGACACGCGATGGGCGGCGCGTGCCTGAGGAGCTGACCAGCGGCATTGCAGCCTCCTGATCGTGACTAGTGGGCCGCCTCAAAGCATCCGCATGATGGACCAGGCGCGCATGTGCGCATCGTCCCGACTCGAGGGGCCAGAACGCCTGACTCCCCGATCCCGGGCGCTCAATCCCGCTCCACCCTCGGTGACTCGACGTCCTGTGGCACACGGCAACAGGCCGAAGGGCACTGGTCCGGTTGCCAGGGGGCGTCCACTCTGACGGCGTCGGCGACTCCGCGGGCGCGATGTCGCCTGGCAGCCGGACAGGAGGCCGCAATGGACCGCAAGCGAGTGGTCATCATGGGCGCCGCAGGACGCGACTTCCATGACTACAACGTCGTCTACCGAAACGATCCCGGTGTCGAGGTCGTCACGTTCACGGCGACCCAGATCCCGGGGATCGCCGATCGCCGCTATCCCGCGGAGCTCGCGGGGCCCCTCTATGACGAGGGCATCCCGATCGTCCCCGAGAGTGAGCTCGAACGGGTGGTCCGGGACGAAAGCGTCGACCTCGTCGTCTTTGCCTACAGCGACGTCAGTCACGAGACCGTGATGCACGCGGCCTCCAGGGTACTGGCGGCGGGCGCCGACTTCATGCTCCTGGGGCCCGGGCAGACGATGCTCAAGAGCCGCCGACCGGTTCTCGCCGTCGGGGCGACCAGGACGGGCGCGGGCAAGAGCCAGACGACGCGCTACCTGGCGGCGTTGCTGGCCGAGCGCGGCATCAGGCCGGTCGTCGTCCGCCATCCGATGCCGTACGGCGACCTTGTGGCGCAGCGCGTTCAGCGCTACGCGACCTACGACGATCTCGACCGATACGAGACGACGATCGAGGAGCGGGAGGAGTACGAGCCACATCTCGACGCCGGCCGGGTCGTCTACGCCGGGGTCGACTACGAGGCCATCCTCCACGAGGCCGAGATCGAGGCCGATGTCATCCTGTGGGACGGCGGCAACAACGACTTCCCGTTCTACCGGCCGGATCTGTATGTCGTCGTCGCCGATCCCCTGCGACCGGGTGACGAGCGGCGTTACCACCCGGGCGAGACGAATGTCCGGATGGCCGATGTCGTGATCATCAACAAGATCGACTCGGCCGAGCCGGGCGCGATCGATGCCGTCCGAGCGACGATCGAGGAGCTGAACCCTACCGCCGAGATCGTGACGGCGCGGTCAGACCTGACCCTCGTCGGCCCGTCCATCTCGGGCAAGCGCGTGATTGTCGTCGAGGACGGCCCGACGCTGACCCACGGCGGCATGCCGTACGGCGCCGGCGTCGTTGCCGCCCGACGCTTCGGTGCGGCCCGGCTGGTCGACCCGCGCCCCGCGGCCGTCGGCTCGATCCGGGAGGTGCTCGACCGGTATCCAGCTCTCGAGCCGCTCGTCCCCGCCGTGGGCTACGGGCCGGCCCAGATCGGCGAGCTCGAGACCACCCTCAACGCCGTCGACGCCGACCTCGTGCTGTCGGCCACGCCGATCGACCTGACTCGCCTGCTCGAGCTGAATAAGCCCATCACCCGCGTCCGCTACGAGCTCGCCCAGGTTGGTGGTACGCCGCTAGCCAATCTCATCGAGCCGATCGTGCGCCTGGTCGGCACCCTGCGCTCGCCGGAGTGTGACCCCATGACCACGCCGCTCGCCGCGGTGCCGCCGACGTCAGCGGCGCCGCCCCGCCACCTGCTTGCCCTCGACAAGCTCGGACCTGAGGGCCTTCGCTCGTTACTCGATCTGACCGGCCGGCTCAACATCGGGCCCATCCTCCAGTCCGGGCCGTCCTCGAGCAGCATGTCTCCATAGCCGAGGTTGCCGGCACTGCCGATTCACACATCATTCGGCTCTGGCGGGGCGACCAGACAGGTCCAATGTGAAGCTCGACCTGCGGCCACACTACCGGCCGTGGTCGACCGAACCGTCACGGCACCAGGATTTCGGAGGAACGCCATGGCCCGACTGCGGACGCTCGGACCGGGGCGGCACCCGCACCTCTACCTGCTGCTTCTCGCGACGTTGATCGCGCTCGTCCTCCTGCTCCTGTCGGGCGACAGAACGGTGCTCTCGGTCCTGGCTTGATGATGCCGTCACGGACGGCCGCGGCGTCGCCCGCCTGATCGTGCCCGACGCGGTGACCTTCGAGTTCGGCGTCAGAGCATCGCTCACGCTCTTCGTCGTCATCGATCCAGCCGGGTTGGCGGGTAGCGTCGCGACGCGCGTCGAACCGCACCACTCGGCCGGTTCGAAGCGAGCTCGGCCGGCCGTCGAGCCGCTGCAGGCTCAGTGGACCCGGAGCAAGCGGAACCCAGCAGCGATCGCCGCGACGCAGGCCACGAGCAGAGCTGCGATCACGACGGCGAGGGGAGGTCGCGGCACAATCTCGATCCCGTTCGGGAACCACCCCTCCTCAGTCTCGGGCTCCAGCCTGAGGTCACCATACATCTCGCACGTCCTCTCCTAGGTTCAGCCCCTGTCAGCCTCGAGCTGCCAGGAGGAGCGGCCCGCCGGCAAAGCCGCCCGCGGGCCCTCCTCCCGCGGGGCGGGCGACAGGCGGTCAAGCCGACATCGGCCGGCCGGAATACGTCCCACCCGTCATGTACCGAGTCGTCACCTCGACGACGATCCCAAGGACGAGACCGCCGACCAGGGCCGGAACGAGCGCGAGCCCGTCCCATGTCGGCTCGGATGTCTGCCAGGCGACGATGAACTCACTCGCAACGAGCGCGCCGCTCCCGGCCGCGATCGCATCGACGAGCCACTCGTAGCCTGTGCGGGTCTCCCCGACCAACTGGGCCAGGGCACCGAAGACGAGGGCCCCGACGATCAAAAGGATCCAACCGCCGAGCCCAAGGGAGATGGCAAACTCCATGGTCTGGCTCCTTTCCGGGACGTCAGTACAGACGTCCTCGCTCGTAATCGTCGGACCTCAGCGCCGCAGGGCGACAGTGCCGAGGGGCACGATCCATCGGGCGCTACGGCCTGATCCCGGCCGCGCGTCACGGTGGGCGGCGCGTGGCCCGAGCCGCGCGCGAACCCGGCGCGGTTCAAGCCCTGCGGCCGAATACCCAGCGCATCTCTCAGCGTGCGATCACGACGGTGGCATCGGCGTGCGTCGCGACATGCTCCGACACGCTGCCCTGGAGGAAACGCGACACGGCACCGAGGCCCCGCGAGCCGACAACCACGGTGTCGAAGCTCCCATCCTCAGCGATCCGTTCGATCGTTTTCGCCGGATCGCCCGACGGCTCGAGCAGCTCCGCAGTGATTCCGTTCGCGGCGAGCACTTGCTTCGCCTCCTGGAGCTCCTTCGCGTGGAC
>JANMPL010000559.1:0-3194 GCA_031369845.1 Chloroflexota bacterium | reverse complement strand
CGATCGTCGACGCCAGCCGCCAGGCCAAGGGCACCCCGATCATCAACCTGCCGGGCGTCCAGGTCGAGGCCGGCGAGGTACCGGTCGCGACCATCGTGCTGCCGAACTTCGAGCCCGGCCACTTCCTCGTGATGGCCACCCGGCGCGGTCACATCAAGAAGACGCCGCTCGAGCAGTTCGAACGCGTCCGCTCAACGGGGATCCGGGCGATCACGATCAACGACAACGACGAACTCGCCTGGGTCGACGTCTCGAGCGGCGAGGACGACATCATCATCGCCACCGCCCAAGGGATGCTGGCCCGGTTCGCCGAGGGCGAGGTCAGGCCGATGGGCCGCGACGCGGCCGGCGTCATCGGCATCCGCCTCCTCAAGCGCGAGGGCGACAACGTCGTCGCGATGAGAGTCGTCGAGCCAGAATCCGATCTCCTCGTCCTGAGCGAGACCGGCTACGGCAAACGGGTCGCGCTATCGGAGTTCCGGCGCAAGCATCGCGGCGGGCAGGGCGTCCGATTGATGGCGCTCGAGGGCGCCAAGACGGGTCTCGTCGCCGCCGTCCAGCAGGTGACCGAGACGGACGACGAGCTGTTCCTCATCTCCGCCGGTGGCCAGGTCATCCGGACCGAGACGAATTCGATCAACCGCTACTCGTCCGGAGCGCGTGGTGTCATCGTCATGCGGCTGGCCGAGGGCGATCGAGTCGTTGCAATCGCTGCCTTCCGGGCGGGGTTGGCGGAGCAGGGTGCCATCGGTGACAATGACGCCCCCGAACCGGGTGGGGTCGGCCCAGGCGAGGGGAGCGGCGCGTGACCGCGTCGTGGTGAGCCTCGGTCGGGAGGGCGGCGTGTACGCAGACCAATTCGAGATCTACCACGGGAACTCGAATCCGGATCTCGCCCGCAAGATCTGTCGCTACCTCGGCGTGGAGCCGGGAAAGGCGGAGGTCTTCCAGTTCGCCAACGAGAATATCTTCGTCAAGATCCTGGACAACGTCCGGGAGAAGGACGTGTTCCTCGTTCAGCCGACCTGTCACCCGGTCAATCAGTCGATCATGGAGCTCCTGATCATGATCGACGCCTTCAAGCGGGCGAGCGCGGGGCGGATCACGGCCGTCGTGCCGTTCTACGCCTACGGCCGATCGGACAAGAAGGATCAGCCGCGCGTCCCGATCACGGCCCGCCTCATCGCCGACATGATCACTGTCGCCGGGGCCGACCGGGTCCTCGCCATGGACCTGCACCAGGGCCAGATCCAGGGTTTCTTCAACATCCCGGTCGACGAGTTGACGGCCGTTCACATGCTCTCGAACTACTTCGTCCACAAGCATCTCGAGGACATCGTCGTCGTCACCGACCTCGGCTTCGCGAAGCGGGCTCGGACCTTCGCCGAGCTCCTCGACGCGCCCCTGGCCGTCATCGAGAAGCGGCGGATCGGGAACCTCGATCGGGCCGAGCTGATGAACGTCATCGGCGACGTCCGCGGCAAGCGGGCGATCATCGTCGACGACGAGATCGACACCGCCGGCACGCTCAGCGAGATCATTCGTGCGCTCGAGCGCGAGAACGTCTCGGAGATCTACGCCTGCGCCACCCACGGCGTCCTGAGCGGCCCGGCGGTCGAGAAACTCCGCGACTCAAGCGTCATCGAGGTCGTCCTGACCGACACGGTTCCGCTCCCGGCGATCAAGCGGCTGGGGAAGATCAAGACCCTATCCGTGGCGCCGCTGATCGGTGAGGCGATCAAGCGGATCCATCGCGGCGAGTCTGTCGGGGCGCTGTTCAGCAGCGAGGTCTCGTTCACCCAGGAGATGCTGCTCTGGGAGGATGGCCAGCAGCGCCGCTTCGACACGCGCAACGAGCCCGGCCACCAGCCGGGCGAAGAGGCTGACGGCGACGCCGATGACGCGGAGCCTCCAGCCGCCAGCGAGCTCGCGTCCGCAGTTCGGCCGGCCGACCGATGAGCCTGCAGCTCCACCAACCGGACGGCAAGGGCGGCATCGAGCGGCGGTCGGTCCGGGCACCGGACTGGCGCCGCCAACTGGTGTCGAGGCGCTGGGGCTCGGCTCTGAAGGGCGGTCAGCTGCCGGAGCTTCCCAACACCGAAATGAACCCGACCTCGACCGCGATGGCTGTCGCGTTCTGGCTCGGCCTCGGCTTCCTGACGTTCGTTCTGCTGGTCGTCGGCTACGGGACCGGATTCTGGCAGGTGCCGCCGGCCCCGTAGCGGACCATTCTTGGTTCCCCGGATATTCGTCAAGCAAGTAGCCAAGCCGTCAAGGCGGCCGTAACGGCTCCATCGGCCCAGGGGCGACCGGCTAAGCCGCGTCATTCACGCTCCCGGCCCGAGCTTCGGCGCGTGGACATCGCCGTATCGCCCCGCCGACGCCTTCGGTAGCAGTCTGGCGACTGTTCGCGGCGTCAAGGACTCGCCGCGGACGGCCGATCCTCGATCGTCGGCGCTTCGAGCGTCCCCGCCTATACTTCACCGGCTATGCGATTTCTTTCCCGTTTCGTCGACTCCAATGACCGTGAGATCCGACGCATCCAGCCAATCATCGACGAGGCGAACCGCCTCGAACCCGAGCTTCAGGCGCTCGCCGACGAGGCGATCCGCGAGCGGTTCGCCCAGATCCGCGAGGAGATCCGCGAGATCGCGGAACCGGACGAGCCCTCCGACGACGAGCTCCACCACCCCGACCTCGAGCGCCGCCGCGAGCTGACCAAGGAGCGCCGCAAGAAGGAAAACGCCCGGATCCAGGCGGCGCTCGACGACGTCGCCGCCGACGTCTTCGCGATGACCCGCGAAGCGATGCAGCGGACGCTTGGGATGCGCCACTTCGACGTCCAGCTCATGGGCGCGGCGGTCCTCCACCAGGGCCGGATCTCGGAGATGAAGACCGGCGAGGGCAAGACCCTCGTCGCGCCAATGGCCGCGATCCTCAACTCCCTGACCGGTCGGGGCGTCCACATCGTCACGCCCAACGACTATCTCGCCCGACGCGACCCGCAATGGATGGGTCCCGTGTTCCACTTCCTCGGAGTGAGCCTCGGGATGGTCACCCACGACGAATCGTTCGTCTTCGAGCCTGGCTACCCGACCAGCGATGAGCGCCTCATCAATCTGCGCCCGGTCACTCGCCGCGAGGCCTACGCGGCCGACGTCACCTATGGCACGAACAACGAGTTCGGCTTCGAC
>JANMPL010000387.1:0-2432 GCA_031369845.1 Chloroflexota bacterium | reverse complement strand
GGATACGTCTCGCGGCCAGGAATGATCGTCGAGGGCGATCTGCGCCCGGCATCGAGGCCGAAGTTCGAGTTGTCTCCTGGCGGCGCGGCTCCCGTCCATCGCTGTGGGCGATCATGCGTTTAGATTCGGGGTCGGGCGGTGCGCGCGAGTGCCTGGCTCAGGCCGCTGACTCGGTCTCCGGCACCTTCCCGGTCATGAGGTCGATGAGGACGAGGGTTGGTGCGTCGAGGAGCGGTCCGGGCCGTCCGAGCAGATAGCCTTGGCCGTATTCGAAGCCCAGCTCGAGAACGGACTCGAGGAGCTCCGGCGTCTCCACGCCTTCAGCGACGACCGTCTGGTTGCGCTGGCGAGCCATCGCCTGGAGGGCGCGCAGCACGGCTTCCGACGGCTCGTGACGGGCGCCGGCCCGGACGAGCGAGAGGTCGATCTTGATGATGTCGAAGTCGACCTCGCTCAACAGGCGCAGCCCGGCGTTGCCCGCACCGACATCGTCCGCGGCGATCCGGACGCCGTGGCGTTTGAGGATCGCCAGGCTCGCCCGGAGACGGTCGAGGTCCTCGACGGCCTCGCGTTCGGTCAACTCGACGACGAGTTGCGACGGATCGATCCCGCTCCGCTTCGTCAGGACGAGCAGCTCGAGCGGGCTGAACGCATCCGACTCGAGCGTCCGCGGCGACAGGTTGAGCGACAGGTAGGTGCCCGGCGTCAGCTTCTGCGCGCCGGCGAGGCAGGTGCGGGCGCTCGCGACATCGATCTCGACGGTCCGCTGCGTCGCCTCGGCCGCGACGAAGAGGCTCGTCGTGCTCGGGAAGTCGGCGTCCTCCTTCAGGCGAACGAGGCTCTCGTAGCCGATCACGATGCCCGACTTGAGCGAGTAGATCGGCTGGTAGACGGCGGTCAGCATGCCGCCCTCGGCGATGCGGGCCACCGCGGCAGCGAGCTCCGGGATCGCTCGCGCGTCGTCGGCCATGCCGTGACTGTTCGGGTCGAAGACCTTGACGTCTGTCCGGCCGTGGCGTTTGCCGGAGTACAGCGCGGCGTCGGCGTGATGGATGAGCTGGTTCCGGTCGGTGCTCAGGTCCGGGAGCCCCGAGATACCGATCGTCACGGAGAATGCGCCGCCCCGTCCGTGATGCCCGCTGAGCGCCCCGGCGAGGATGTGCCGGCCGATGACCTCGGCATCGCCCGGCGAGCAGCCCGGCAGGAGGAGCGCGAACTCGTCGCCGCCGATGCGGTAGCCGCGATCGGTGCGCCGCAGGTTCGCCCGGATGATCTGGCTGATCGAGCGGAGCATTTCGTCGCCCGCGGCGTGTCCGCGCCGATCGTTCGTCTTCTTGAGATCGTCAACGTCGATCATCACCAGCGCCAACGACGAGTTCTGCTCCTTCGCCTCGAGGACCTGGTCGTCGAGCTCTTCCTGGAACGCCCGATGGTTGCCCAGGCCCGTCAGCCCGTCACGCAGCGAATCGAGGCGGGCCCTGTCGAAGGCCTGCTGGAGGCCGACGCGCTCCCGCTCGAGGATGCGAATGTGGCGGCCGATGCCCCTGTAGATGAGGATCAGCGCAACCCCGACGACCGCCCACAACCCGGCAATCGCCGCCACGACGCCGGTTCCGTAGCGGGCCAGGATCTCCAGTCCATGGGCGAACAGAACTGAGGAGATGGATGCGTACAGCGCGAAGAAGACGATCGCGACGCGGCGCTTGATCGCGCGCCCCGATCCAGATCCACGCGCCTCCGCGAGGGATGCCGGCATTGATTCCCTTCGGTCCCCAGGCGGGGTCTGGCCCGCCTCGCCCGAATGGTTGCGCAGGCGGACGTACCATTCGCCGGTACGGAAGTACCACCTGGGCTGTGGGCCGGGGCTGTCGGCGCGGGCTGTCGGCCGGGGCTGTCGGCCGGGGCTGTCGGCGCGGGCTGAGTCGCGGTTCAGGCCGGCGAGGGCCCACCGAGCAGCTCGGCCAGGGCCTCGTGGCCAGACTCGAGGGCGACGTCGGCGGCGGTCCGGCCATCATCGAGTCGGGCATCCTTGTCGGCCCCCGCGGCGAGGAAGACCGCAACCAGGTCGGTGTCGCCATTCTGGGCGGCCGCGTGGAGCGGTGTGAATCCCTGCTCCTGTGCGGCGTTCACGTCGACGCCGCGCTCGACAAGCAGTCGTGACACATCGCTGTGACGGCCTGCCGCGGCACTGTTCAGCGGCTTGACACCCATCGCGTTCCGCGAGACCGCCTCGAGATCTCCGCCAGCGTCGATCAGCGCCTCTGCCGCGTCCGCACCGCCGAAGAACGCCGCGTAATGGAGGGCCGTGTAGCCGTCCTGCGTCCAGGCGCCCGCGAGCGCCGGGTTGCGAGCAAGATGCGCCCGAACGAGGTCTGCGCGGCCGGCGATGGTGGCCTCGAAGACGTCGAGATCGTCGGCGCGGATCGCGAGCA
>JANMPL010000343.1:0-5222 GCA_031369845.1 Chloroflexota bacterium | reverse complement strand
GCGCCGTCCGGATTCATCGCGAAGATGATGAAGATCTCGCGGCTGTTCACGAGGCTCGTGATCCTGCTGTCGCTCCCGTAGCCCTTCGTCAGCCAGCCCAGGATCGCCAGCGTCATCTCCTGGCTCATGTGCTCGTCGGCGTGATGGAGGCCGTCGAAGAGGACCTCCGGCTCCGACTCGTTCACAGCGACGTTGTCCGAGATCTTCACCGCCCAGAGCTCGCGCCCGATCCACGACTTCCCGATCGAGAACCGTTGGACGATGGTCGGATAGGCCAGGGCGGCCGCCTTCACCTCCGCCGCCATTTCCAGGTACGTATGGAAGCCCGTATTGCCAGGTGGGAACTCGTACTCGATCGCCAGCGCCGGCGAGAAACCGGCGAGTCCGAGGACGAGGAGGCAGGCCGACAGGAAGGCAAGGAGGCGGTGCTGCACGGACCCATCGTGCGCCTCTTCGCGCGATCGTCAACCCGCCGGATCGTCACGCCGCGGCCCGGGACCAGTCCTCACGGCCCATCTCCTGGATTATCGAGGCCGGTTTCGGGCCAGTCCGGGTATCCTTGGTGCGGGACGGTCCCGGTCAGGCCGCGCCGCATCGCCATCGCCCGAGAGACGAGAGTCCATGCCCGACGAACGCAAGCCGCCGCCCCGACCACTCGGCCCGCGCCGGGCGCGCCGGTTCGTCGTGCGGGACGCCGACGATCACCGGGTGACGGAGAAGATCGAGAAGTTCCTGTCGGGCCCCCGGAGCCGCCGGCCGACGCACGGTGCGCCGCCGCTGAACCCGGTGCGGGCGGCCGAGACCGCGCTCGACACGCGGACGGACTTCGCGGCCGCGATCCGGCGCGAGATGGCACGGACGGAACGCTACGGCCGCCCCGCTACGGTCGTGGCCGTCGAATTCGCGGTCGCCACGACGCCCGCGCCAAACGGGGCGGACCAGCGGCGCGCGCTGGAGGGCCACGTCCTCCGCCAGATCGACGGCCTCGCCGGCCCGATCGGCTTCACGCTCCGGCGGGAGGCTCGCGATACAGATCGGATCGCCCGCGTCGCCCCGAATCGGTTCCACGTCCTGCTACCGGAGACCTCCGAGGCAGATGCGCTGCGCTACATCGACCGGGCTCGCCAGGCGTGCGAGGTCTGGTTCACCGGCGCCGCGCTGCCGGTCCGGCTTCGGATCGAAGCCGCGAGCGCCGGGCGCGATCGGTCGCTCGCCGATGCGCTGGCCGCCGTCGAGGATCGCCTGTCGGCTTGAGCCCGGGTTGGTTGGCTACGGGGCGGGAATCTCGATCGACAGCAGCCAGCCCACGAACGCCGCGATCAGCCAGATCACGCCGATGACGACGAGAACCAGGCCAGCGAGGAAGGCGCGGTGCTCGGCCGTCGAGGCGTAGGCATCCGTGGCGTGGCGCCGGAACAACTCCAGGTTCCGCCTATTTGATCGCGACACGACATCGAACAGGTCGCCGAGCAAGGGGATCGCACCGACCGCAAGGTCGACGAGCGTGTTGAAGACCATCCGGGCGAGGACGACCGACGGGATCCGAAAGCGCGCGGCCTCGGCGATCAGCCAGAAGCCGACGCTGGCGGAGACCAGATCGCCGATCCACGGGATGAGCCCGATCACCGGGTCGAGCCCGACGCGTTGCTTCGTGCCGGGGATCGCGACCAGGTCGTCGAGGACCCGGCTCACCGTTGCGTAGCGCCGCTCGAAGGCCGCGAATCGTTCAGTTCGGCTCGAACCGACGACGGGCCCGGAAACGGTTCGAGCATCTGCTCCGTCGCGCGGAAACGCCTTCATGGCGGGGTGCTAGATGTCTCCGGTGAACGTGTCGCAGTCGCCCGGCTTGCCCGACGTGAAGCCGACGGTGAACCAGTGCTGCCGCTGCTCGGCGGACCCGTGTGTCCAGGCCTCCCGGTTCACCTGGCCCTGCGTCTCCTCCTGGATCCGGTCGTCGCCCACCGCCGCGGCCGCGCTGAGCGCCTGGCCGACCTGGTCTTTCGTCGGCGGCTGGAGGAAGCCGGTCGCTGCGGCGTGGTTGACCCAGACCCCGGCGTAGCAGTCGGCCTGGAGCTCTGTCCGGACGGAACGGCTGTTGGCGCCCGTGCCACCATCGCCGGGCTGCAGGTCGTCGAGGAGCTGTTGGATGTGGTGGCCGTACTCGTGGGAGACGACATAGGCCTCCGCGAGTGGCCCGCCTTCGGCCCCGAAGCGGGTCTGGAGCTCGTCGAAGAAGCCGAGATCGAGGTAGACGGACTCATCGGGCGGGCAGTAGAAGGGTCCTACTGCCGACGAGGCCGCACCGCAGCCGGTGTCGACCGCGTCGGTGTAGACGACGGTCTGCGCCGGGCGATACGTCGCGCCCTCGCTCTTGAATTCATCGCTCCAGTACGCCTGGATGCTATTGACGAAGCCGACGATCCGGCAGTCGGGCCGGGCGTTGGCCTCCGCGCCGGTCTTGCACTCGGCCAGGGCCGACGAATTCGGCTCGACGACTCCGCCCGGCGCATTCGTGATGAGCGCCGAGGGATCGCCGCCGAGCAGCAGGTACGCGATCGCGATGACCAGGCCCAGCCCGCCCCCACCGAACGCGAGCGTTCGTCCGCCGCGTGTCCGGCCTCGGACGTCCGTTACCTGGTCTGGATCGAGCTGTGCATCCGGATTGAATGTCATCTGAGCCTTCCTCCTCGCGACACACTGTCGCGTCACCGCATCGTGCAGTTCGATGCGTGCCGGGGGAGCGCGCCCCGCTCATACGGTACGTGCCAATCGTGTTGCGGGTGACGGCGAAAACCCCGCGTTCATGACACGTTCTGGCAGGTATCTCCGGTAGGTTGAGGACATCGTATGACGGCAGGCAGGGAACGGGGAAAGGGGCAGATCATGCTCAGCGAGGAATGGCTCCGGGCGATGAAGGCGGACCGGGAGCGGGAGATCGAGGCACTGGGACGAGCCCGGGCTGCACGAGGTGCGAGCCACCAGCATGGCCGCCTCCGGAGCTGGCTCGGCGACCATCTCACGGACCGGCCTCGAGCGGTGCGAGGCGGCGCTCAAACCGGCCCAGCGGCGACGGATTTCTCGGCGTAGCGCTCGACGATGGCGGTCGCGGACTCGAAGATGGATCTGCGGAGCCAGGCCGGCTCCAGAACCTCGACATCGGCACCCAGCCGGAGGGCGGTGCCGACGGCCTCGTCGATCCAATCGAACGTCACGGTCAGCCGGATGTCGCCCGGAACGTCCGGATCGGGCTCGGGAGTCGCGTCTGCCATCAGCCTCGAGCCGACGACGCCGGCGAACGTGGCGAGCCGATCGGAGGCCATCCGGACGGTCATCTCGACCCGCTCGGCACCCTGTTCGTACGCCGCGGTGGAGCGGTCCCAATGATCGGCGAGATCGAAGTCCATCGGCCGCTCGAACGGCTCGGGGAGCAGGGCCATCTCGAGGATCCGCGATACACGATATGTGCGGATGTTCGTCGCGGCGCGCGCCACGAGGTACCAGATACCGCCCTTGAGGACGAGCCCGAGCGGCTCGATTTGCCGTTCGACGATGCCGCCACGGTCCCCCCGTCGGTAGAGCATCCGGACCTGCCGGCTCTGCCAGACCGCGCTCGCGAGCATCTCGAGATGCGGCAGCTCCTCCGACATCTGGAACCAGCCCGGCGCGTCGAGATGGAAGCGCTCGGCGATTCGGCTGGCCCGGACCCGCAGCTCCGGCGGCAGGGCGGCCATCACCTTGAGCCGCGCGGCGGCGACCACCGTCCCAAGACCGAGCTCAGCCGCAGGCCCGGGCAGCCCGGACAGGAAGACGGCCTCCGCCTCGTCCGCGGTCAGCCCGGTCAGCCGCGTCCGATACCCGTCGACGAGTCGGACGCCGCCGTGGGATCCCCGCTCCGCGTAGATCGGCACGCCCGCCTCAGCGAGGGCCTCCACGTCGCGGTAGATCGTCCGAACGGAGACCTCGAGCTCGTCGGCCAGCTCCGCAGCGGTCATCCGGCTGCGGGTCTGGAGGAGGAGCAAGACGTTGACCAACCGACTGGCGCGCACGCGCAAATAATAACCGCGTTCATGACAGAAAGTGTCAGGTATGAGAGAAATGACTGAGGCCGCGCCCGGGCGCTACGCTGACAACATGGCAGGGGATCACGATCCGGGCCCGGACGGCGCTGCCGCGCGAGTCGACGACATCGGATCCATCGCGTCGGAGCCCCTCGAGGTGGACGGCGCCAGCCGGATCCTCGTCGGGACGGCGTCCTGGACGGACCCGACGATGACCGCCTCGGGTGTCTTCTACCCGGTCGGTGCGGACAGCGCAGAGGAGCGGCTGCAGTACTACGCGTCCACCTTCCCCGTCGTCGAAGTCGACGCGACCTACTACGCGCTGCCCGCCGAGCGGACGGCCCAGTTGTGGGTCGATCGGACGCCGCCGGACTTCACGTTCAACATCAAGGCGCATGCCCTGATGACGGGCCAGGGGACGGAGACGAAGCGACTCCCGAAGGCAATCAAGGACGAGCTACCGGAGGAGCTGAAGGCGAAGACGCGGATCTACGCGAAGGACCTGCCGGCGGAGCTCAATGACGCGGTGTGGGCCATGTTCCGGGACGGCCTGGCCCCGCTCGCCGAGCGCGGCCAGCTCGGCTCCATCCTGCTGCAGTACCCGAAGTGGGTCTTCCCCTCGTCGGAGAACCGGGCACAGATCGAGGACGCGGTCGAGCGGCTCGAGGGCTGGACCTGCGCGGTGGAGTTTCGCAACGGCTCATGGCTGAACGAGAAGAACGCCGAGCGAACGACTCGCTTCCTGGCCGAACGGAACATCCCGTTCGTGATGGTCGACGAGCCGCAGGGCTTCAAGAGCTCCGTCCCACCGGAGGTCCTCGTGACCTCGTCGGAGCTGGCCCTCGTGCGGTTCCACGGCCGCAACGTCGAGACCTGGGAGAAGAAGGGCATCACCCCGGCCGAGCGATTTCGGTACCTCTATTCTCGCGAAGAGCTCTCGGAGTGGGTCCCACGCATTCGCGAGGTGGCGAAGGAGGCGAAGGAGGTCCACCTGATGTTCAACAACTGCTACGCCAACTACGGGACGACGAATGCCCGGGAGATCGCAGACCTCCTGGCGGACGACCTCAACGGCTAGAGCCAGAACTGCTAGCTCCGGTCCGGGCCTGCGTCGCCTCGGTCGCGGAGGAACCGCTCGATATCCGCGATGAGGTCGTCGCCGGC
>JANMPL010000304.1:0-2167 GCA_031369845.1 Chloroflexota bacterium | reverse complement strand
CCGGATCCGCCTCCGAGAGCGCCTCCTCCTGAGTCACCTCGTCGTCATCGCCGTCGGCGCAGCGACCGTGTTCGTGGCCGTCGGGCTCGTCGCTCCCGGGGCATTCGACGTGGCCATGGGACACGCGACGAGCGACGGGATGACCGGGATGGGCGAGATGATGAGCGGCCTCATCCGGGCCGCGTTCCAGGACGCCGTCCAGACTGCCCTCGTAGTCGCTGTTGTGGCGGCAACGGTCGCAGCCGTCATCGTCAGCGTCGCGCTCTCCACCCGTCTCTCGGGACCGATTGCTCGCCTGGCCGCCGCCAGCCGGCGGATCGCCGACGGTCGCTACGCTGAGCGGGTTGCGGTCGCGTCCTCCGACGAGATCGGTGACCTCGCCAAATCGTTCAACCGGATGGCGGAATCGCTCGAGTCGACCGAGCGGCGGCGGCTCCAACTCGTCGGCGATGTCGCCCACGAGCTCCGGACGCCCCTGGCGACCCTCGACGGCTATCTCGAAGGGCTCGAGGACGGCGTCATTCAGCCAACGGAGCCAACATGGAAGCTCCTGCGCGCCGAGACCGCCCGCCTGTCGCGCCTCGTCAACGACCTGCAGGAGCTCTGGCGCGCCGAGGCCCGCCAACTCCCGCTGTCGCTCACGACAGTCGACGTGACGGCGGAGCTCGACGGCGTCCGCGAGCGATTCGCGAGCCAGGCGCACGAGCAAGGGATCGAGCTGCGACTTGACCTCTCCTCGGGACCGCTGTCGGTCCGCGCCGACCGGGAAAGGCTGGCCCAGATCCTCGACAACTTCGCGAGCAATGCGATCCGCTACTCCTCGGCCGGAGCGTCCGTCGTGCTCGGAGCGACCACGGATAGGGACGAGGTCGTGATCGGTGTGGTGGATCAGGGGCCAGGACTGGCCGAGGAGCAGCTCGAGCGAGTGTTCGAGCGGTTCTACCGGGTCGACCCGTCACGCTCGCGAGCTCTCGGTGGGTCAGGGATCGGCCTCGCCATCGCCCGGGCCCTCGCCGAAGCGATGGACGGCCGGGCCTGGGCCGAGAGTGATGGCCCGGGCCGAGGCGCGACCTTCCGCCTGGCGCTGCCGCGGGCCGAGCCGAGATGAGATGAACCCCGGTCGCGGCCGGGGTTCAATACCCTGAGCGGGCGTCTCTCAGGGCATGTCCATGCTGGGCATGGCGACGTCGTCATGCTTCGGCATCGGGAGCTCGATCTGCTTTGAACTCGCTCGCGCGGGTGCCAGTGGGGAGAAGGAGATCCCGTTGGGTCCGTCCCCGCTCGGGATCGTCTGCACGACCTTCCTTGCCGCGATGTCGAGGACGGCCACGTCGTCGCCGTATATGTTCGAGATGTAGGCGTAGCGGCTCGACGGGTCGATGACCACACCGTGGGCGCCCTTCCCGGTTTCAACCGTGCCGACGACGGAGAAGCTCTCCGTTTCGATGATCGAGACGGTCGTGGACGGCTTGTCCTCGGTCCCCTGGTTCGCGGCCAGGACGTACCGGTTGTCCGGGGTCGCGAAGACCTGGATCGGCCCGACTCCGACCGAGACCTTGCCGACCAGCGTGCGCGTCGCGACATCGACCTTCCCGACCGCGTTCTCGGCGTTGAGTGAGACGTAGACGAACCGACCGTCGGGCGAGAAGCCGACCTGGACCGGCTTCTGGCCGACCACGACGTCGACAACCTTGGTGTCCGTGGCCGTATCGATGACGCTGAGCGTCGTGCCTTTGGCGTTCGCGACGTACACCCATTTCCCATCCGGGCTTGGCCGCAAACCATGGGGGTACGCGCCGACCGGGACCGTTGCGATCGCCTTCATGGTCGCGGCGTCGATGACGGTGACCGTGTCGTCCGTTCCGTTCGTCGCGTAGGCCTTCGTCCCGTCGGGTGTCAGGACGATGTGGGCCGGATCCTTGCCGGTTGGAACCGCGCCGTGAAGCGTGTAGTTCGTCGCATCGATCATCACGGCCATCGACTCGTGCCCGCTCACGGCCCAGACGCTCTTCCCGTCAGGCGCGACCTGGAGGTTGTGCGGGCCCTCGATACCCGTGAGTGTCGCGACGGGTTCGTTCGTCGCTGCGTCGATCACGGTCACGCTGTTCCCGTATTCGTCGGCGACCCAGATCGTTCCCTTGGTGGCGGCACCTTGCGCGGACGACAA
>JANMPL010000193.1:0-17271 GCA_031369845.1 Chloroflexota bacterium | reverse complement strand
GCCGAGGGCGAGGCCCGGCGGAATCGCCACGAGCGTGACGACACCAGCGGCGACGAACAGCCCGATGAGGATCGACGACGCCTCGTTCGCGGCCCAGCGCTCGAGGGCCTCGACGACGAGCCCGTCGCGGAGCGGCCGCTCGCGGAGCTCAGCCGGGATGACCTGCTTCCAGCCGTCGGGCACCGCGAACAGCTCGTCGTACAGGCGATCGATCGTCGTCGACCCGTAGGCGGTGAGGACGGCCACCCCGATCGCCATCCCGATCATCCGGGCGACGGTGACGGTCGCCGACGCCATGCCGAACGAGGCCCGACCGGCCACCTCGACCGCCGCGGTCGAGCGCGGCGTCACGGTCAGGCCAAAACCCAGGCCGAAGATCCCGAGGGCGAGCGCGACCTCGCCGAGATCGACGTGCGTCGTCCAGCGGGCCATCCAGACGAGGGACCCGGCGCTCAACGCCAGCCCGACGAGAGTCACGAGGCGCAGGGACAGGAAGCGGACCGCAAAACCGGACACCAGGGCCCCGACGGCCGTCGATGCCGCCAGCGCGCCGAGGGCGAAGCGCTGCTGGTCCGGCCCTCCGTACAGAACGCGGTCGACGAACACCGCCCCGCCGATGATCGCGGTCGCGAAGGCGTAGCCCGTGAGCAGGGAGACCAGCGCAGCCGACGAGAACGTGAGGCTCCGGAACAGCCGCGGGTCCAGGAACGGGTCCGCGCGCCTGAGGCCCCGGACGATGGTCACGAGCGTACCGACGACTGCCACGAAGCCTAGCAGGGCGCTGACGAGGACCGGGCTGGGCCCACCAAGGTCGCGGCTGCCGACAAGCGTGACGGCGCCGAGGCCACTGCCCAGAGCGACGCTCCAGACGGCCGCCCCGAGCACATCGATCCCGCCCTTGCGGCGCGGCGTCTCCCAGCCCGACGAGGCCGCCCAGGCGACGAGGAGGGCGGCCAGCCCGATCGGGACGTTGAGATAGAACACCCAGCGCCAGGCCGGCGCGAAGACGTCGCGGAGCGGATCGTCGGAGGCGATGCGGGCGGCCGTCAACGCGCCGTCGATGTCGAGCCCGCCCAGGATCGCGGCGCCGAGGAACGGCCCGGCCGCCATCCCCAGGAACGTCAGCGCGCCGATCACACCGAGCGCGCGGGGCCTCGCGTGACCCCCGAAAAGGTGCGACGCCGCCGCCGTCCCGACCGGCACGAGAATGCCGCCGCCGATGCCCTGGATGACGCGCCCGACGATGAGCTCGTCGAGCGACTGGCCGCGGCCGGCGATGAGCGACCCGACGACGAAGACCACGATGCCGCCAAGGAAGAGGCGCCGGGCGCCCCACACGTCGGCAAGGCGACCCGCCAGCGGCATCGCCACGACATACGCGAGCAGGTAGCCGTTGACGATCCACGAAGCGCGACGGAGCTCGGAGAAGGCCGTCTGGCCCGGCCGATCGGGATTGGCCTCGACGAGGTCCTTGATGATCGTCGGCAGGGCGACGGCGGTGATCATCAGCTCGAGGCCGGCCAGGAAGACACCAGCGCTGAGGACTGCCAACAGCGCGTATGCAGAGCCCCGGGTCATCGCGGAAGGTTACATGAGGCCGGGCCGGCGCCAGTTGGCCGGGAGTGCCTTCACGACGGCGGCGCGAGCCCGGAAAATAGCGGTCAGCCTGCGGGTCCGTCCGTCCCCAAGGGCTCGCCCGCGGTCTCCTGGAGCGGATCGATCGCGCCACCGGCGCCTGGGGCGGCCAGCTCCGAACGGAGCAGATTCTCCCGCGCGAACTCGTTGTCCGACAGGTCCTCGAGACGACGCTGCGGCACCCGGATATGGTCGACGACGAGCGCCGCGGCGCGCTCACCGTCGCCCGCCCGGGCCGCGACCATGATGGAGCGGTGTTCTGCGATCGATCGATCCAGGCTGCCCCGCAGCCGCACCGACGGTCGCCGGTACGGCCCCATCTGACCGACCAGGCGTTCGTACACCTCGACGAGCTTCGAGTTGCCCGATCCGACGACGAACGCCTTGTGGAAGGCCGAATTCGCCTCGAAGAACCCGTTGTCGTCCGCCGCAGCCGAGCAGCGGATCATCTCCTCGATCCGGGCCTCGGCGGCGTCGAGCTCGGCCGATGTCATGCGGGCCACGGCCAGCCGGACGGCGAGCTCCTCCAGAGCCTCGCGGACCTGGTACGCCTCGAGGAAGTCCCGCTTCGTCAGGCGGGTCACGACAGCGCCGCGTCGCGGCGTGATCGTCACAAGGCCCTCCGCCGCGAGCCCACCGAGCGCTTCCCGGATCGGACCTCGGCTGACGCCGAGTGACTCGGCGAGCGGCACTTCCTGCAAGACGGATCCAGGAGGGATCCGATTCGCGAGGATCTCGTCCTTCAGGTGCGCGTGGACCCGCTCGCGTAGCGTCTTGTTGTCGAGCCTAGCCACTGGTCGCCGCCCGCCCGCCGGGAACGCGAATCGGCGAGAATCCTCGTCGCCCGGCCGGCGATCCGTTCGGAGGCGTGTTGACTGTCAACATGGCGGCCACCATACTACCCCGAGTCGTGTCTCCGCGGCCCGTGAGGAGGAGCCATCGCGCGTCCCTCGCCGACCACGGATCCCGACTCGTCGCGCGGAGAGGGCGCGGCGTCGCAGGACAGGACGACCAACCTGGCAGCGGGCACGAGGGTCCCTTGGTGCGATGGACCCTCCCAGCGACGATTTCGGATGAGGAGGAGAACCATGCGTGAGCGACCGACCCATTCCCGGTTTGCGGTCTGGATTGCCGGCCTCGCCGCGATCAGCCTGATCCTCGGCGCCTGCAGTAGCGGCGCGACCCCGAGCCCGTCGGCGGCCGCTTCGACCGCTGCCTCGGCCAGTCCCAGCGCGGACGCATCCGAGAGCCCGACTGCCAGCGCCGCCAACAAGATCACGAAGATGGCTGTCATCGCGCCCGAGAAGGGCAACGACTTCGGCTGGAACCAGCAGGGCGTCGACGGCGCGAAGGCAGCCGCTGCGGCAGTCGGTGCGGAGATCGAGGTCGCCGACGGCGCAGGCTATGACGATCCGGGCCCGATCCTTCGGCAGCTCGCCGACGGCGGTGCCCAGTTCATCGTCGCCCAGGCGAGCGGCTACAACACCGCGGCCCCGCAGTTCGCGGCCGAGACGAAGATCCCGGTGATTGTCTACGACGCCCCCGACGCGACGAAGCCCGGCGAGGTCGCCGACGTCCTCACGAACGCCCAGGAAGGCGCCTATCTCGCCGGCGTGCTGGCCGCGACGATGACGAAGACAGGAACGCTCGGCATGGTCATCTCGGCCGACACCCCGAGCTGGCACAAGGCGAATGGCGGCTTCGTCGCCGGCGCCAAGTCCGTGAAGCCCGACATCAAGTTCCTCCAGGCCCAGATCGGGCCGGCCGGATACGCCGATGCCGAGGGCGGCAAGCGGGTGACGACGACCGTCATCGCCGGCGGAGCCGACATCGTCTTCGGCCAGGGCGACGGCGCTTCTTTCGGGATGCTCCAGGCCGTTGAGACAGCGACGCCGCCGGCCGGCGCGGACAAGGTCTGGTTCATCGACGTGATCGGCGATAAGACCTCGATCGACAAGAAGAGCGTCCTCCTGTCGTCAGTCCTGTGGGACTTCTCGGGGACCTTCGAGCAGGCGATCGCGGACATCAACGCCGGGACATTCGGCAATCAGGGCTACGTGCAGGACGTCGGCAACGGCGGCATCGCCCTGCTTGAGACCGACCACATCTCGGCGGATGCCAAGACGGCCGTTGACACGGCCAAGGCCGGGATCGCGGCGGGAACGGTGACGGTTCCGGTCACGACAACGCAGGCCGAGGTCGATGCCCTGATCGCCGCCAAGTAGAGGACACGTGACCCAGGGGACGACCGGGCCGGACTTCGTTCGGCACCGGTCCGTGCCCCCGGCCGCGGCGCCCGCGGTCGAGCTCATCGACATAACCAAGACCTTTCCGGGAGTCGTCGCCAACGACCACGTCAGCCTGGCGGCGATGCGCGGAGAGGTCTTGTGTCTTCTCGGCGAGAACGGCGCGGGGAAGTCGACGTTGATGAGCATCCTGTCGGGGATCTACCGCCCCGACGACGGGCGGATCCTCGTCGATGGTCACGCGGTCACGATCGAGTCGCCCCGACACAGCCGGGATCTCGGCATCGGAATGGTCTATCAGCATCTCAGCCTGATCCCGACGCTGACTGTGCTCGAGAACCTGATGATGGGGGCGAACCCGGGGCTCACCCTCAATGGGGACCAGGCGCGCCGGCGCTTCGGTGAGTTGGCGGCCTCACTCGGTGTCTCCGTCGATCCGGAGGTTCGCGCCAGTTCGCTGTCCCTGGCGCAGCAGCAGCAGGTCGAGATCATCAAGGCACTCTGGAAGGGCTCCCGTGTCCTCATCCTCGACGAGCCGACCTCCATGCTCACGCCGCAGGGGATCGCGGAGCTCCAGGCCGTCCTCCGAGGCCTGAAACGGAGTGGCCTTGCGATCATCTTCATCACCCACAAGCTGCACGAGGCCACAGCCGTCGGAGATCGAGTCGTGATCCTCAAGCAGGGGCGCGTCGCCGGTCGGCTCGATCCGGCAGACCTGGTCGGGTTGTCGCACGCCGACCTTCAGCAACGAATCGTCATGATGATGTTCGGCGACACGACGGCGGCCGGTGCCGACATCGCCGAGCTGCGCGACGTGGCTGGGTCGCGGGCGGCATCGCGCCCGCGCACGAGCGAACCGCTGCTCGAGCTGGCCGGCGTCTCCGCCGATGGAGGGCGGGGCGAACGCGGCATCGAGGACGTTTCGCTCGACGTGCGGGGCGGAGAGATCTTCGGAGTGGCAGGCGTCGATGGCAGCGGCCAACGGACGCTGGCCGAGGTGATCGCCGGCCAGCGACAGCACTCCGGCGGCACCATCCGGCTGGCGGGCAGACCGATCGACGGCCTGTCGATCTCGGCTCGCCAACGCCTCGGGCTGCGTTACGTCACGGACGATCGCCTCGGCGAGGGCGTCGTGTCCTCGTATCCCCTGAGCATGAACCTCGTCCTCAAACGGATCGGACAGCCTCCGTTCTGGCGGCGCGGCCGCGTCAACCGGGCGGCGATCCAGCGCAATGCCGTCGAGGCGGTCGGCGCCTATGACATCCGGACGCCTTCGGTTGATACCCGCATCGGAAAGCTGAGCGGCGGCAACATTCAGAAGGCGCTCCTCGCCCGGGAGCTGTACCTCTCGCCTCGCGTCGTGGTCTTCAACAAACCGACACACGGCCTCGATGTCAAGACGATCGCTGCGATCCGCGAGCGCATCCGCGGCCTCGCCAGCGACGGCGTCGCGATCGTCGTCATCTCCAACGATCTGGACGAGCTGCTCGACCTGTCGGACCGGGTCGCCGTCCTCGATGCGGGACGGATCGCGGGCGTGGTCCCGACGGGACAGGGTGCCGAGGCGCGGATCGGCGAGCTCATCGTCGGCGTCACGACGCGCCAGGCCGTCGAGTGACGGCGCCGCTCGGCAGCCCTGAGACCGTCCTCGACGTCGCACCCGTTCAGTGGCGCGGCGCGGCCGTCGTCGACGCCCTCGTCCGGAGCCTGGGCCCAATCGTTCTCGCGCTCCTGACCTGCGGTCTGATTCTCGCGATCGTGGGGCGGGATCCGGTCTCGTTCTACGCGGACATCCTCCAGGCCGGCGTTCTCCGGCCGTCGGGCCTGCAGGACAGCATCACCAGGATGGCGCCGATCCTCCTCGTCGCGGGAGGCATGATCGTGGCATTCCGGGCCGGGATGTGGAACCTCGGGTCGGACGGCCAGTACCTGCTCGCGGCGGCCTTCGTGGCCGGCACCGCTCCCTCGCTGCTGGCGGCCGTGTCGGCGCCGCTCGGCTGGTTGATGCTCGGGCTCCTCGGGATGGCGGTCGGGGCGGCCTGGACGATCATCCCGGCGTGGCTCCGCGCCCGCTACGGCCTGAACGAGATTGTGACGACGCTGATGATGTCGTTCGTCGGTTCCGGTCTCGCCAACCTGCTCGTGAAAGGACCGTTCGACGGGCCGTCGACGGTTCCGCAGACGGCCGTAGTCGACGTGTCGCTGCGTCTCGCCACCCTGCCGGGGACCCGGATCCACATCGGAGTAATCGTCGCGCTCGTAGCGGTCGCCGTCGTCTACTTGATCTTCTCGAGGACCTCGTTCGGGATGCGGGTCGACGTCCTCGGCGCGAACGCGCGAGCCGCTGAGCATGTCGGAATCGGCGTGCCTCGCCTGATCATCGTCACGTTCCTGGCCAGCGGTGCCCTGATGGGCCTCGCAGCCGCCGTGGACATGCTCGGAATCTTCGGCTACATGCGAGCGGACTGGAACCCGGCCTACGGGCTGAAGGTCGTCCCGCTCGTGTTCCTCGCCCGCCTCAATGCGCTGGCCGTCATCCCGTTTGCCGCCTTCTTCAGCGTCCTGTCGATCGGTGGCGAATACGCTGCGCGCAGGGCGCAACTTCCGAGCGACTTCCTGCTGCTCGCCATCGGCCTCGTCCTTACGTTCATGGTCATCACCCAGTACCTCACGGACAAGCGCGAGCGCGGCGAGCAGATCCTGCCGCGGCGCAGAGCGGCGGCGGCCCGTGCCTGAGCTGCTGACAACAGGCTTCCTGACCGCCCTTGTGGTCGGCGGGCTCGTCGCCGGGGTGCCGCTCCTGTTCGCGAGCCTCGGCGAGATCCTTGCGGAAGCGGCAGGCGTTCTGAACGTCGGCCTCGAGGGAATGATGCTGACCGGCGCCTTCGTCGGGTTCATTGCGACGCTCGCGACGCATGACGTGTGGATCGGCCTGGCCGCTGGCGGCATCTCCGGGCTGCTCGTGTCGCTAGTCATGGTGATCCTGTGCATCCGACTCGGCCTCGATCAGATCGTGGTCGGCGTCGCGATCGTCCTGACCGCGGAGGGGACAACGGCCGTCCTTCACGCCACGCTCTACGGCGATTCCTATCCGCGACTGGATGCCGCGCCGCCGTTGGCGATCCCGTTCCTGTCCGAGCTGCCTGTCCTCGGCGGAAGCCTGTTCAACCAGCCCCCGGCGGTCTATCTCGGGTTCATCCTCGTTGGCGTGGTCGCTTGGCTCCTCCGCCGGACGAGCGTCGGCCTCCACCTGCGGGCAGCCGGCGAGCAGCCCGGCTCCCTGGATGCGGCCGGTGTCAGCGTCGTCCGCGTCCGGACCCTCGCGGAGCTCGCCTGCGGCACGCTGGCTGGCGTCGCGGGGGCGTACCTCGCGATCGTCGGGGCCGGCACATTCGTTCCGTTCGTGACCAATGGGATGGGATTCATCGCGATCGTGATCGCGATGCTCGCCCGGGGCCGCGCCTGGTGGGCTGTCGTCGGATCATTTCTGTTCGGAATGTCACTGTCCCTGACGACCGCCCTCCAGCTCGTGGGCATCGACGTCCCCGTCGACGTCGTCCAGATGCTGCCGTTCGTGTCGGTCATCGTCGTCCTCATCATCTTTGCCCGAGACGCGCGGCTGCCGAGCGCCCTCGGTCTGCCGTACCTGCGGGGGAGTCGCTGATGCGCCTGACCGATGAGTTCTACGTCAACACCCCGCCGGACCGCGCCTACTCGATGCTCCTCGACCTCGAGCGCATCGCACCATGCGTCCCGGGGGCAGAGATCGAACCGCCAGGGCCGGACGGCGACTACGCCGGACAGGTGTCCGTGAAGCTCGGGCCGATGAAGTTCGTCTATTCCGGCCGCGTCCGGATCGCGGAGAGCGACCCGTCGACCAGGACGGCGGTGATCGCGGGCGAGGGCAAGGCGACAGGCGGCGCCGACACCGCGCGGATTCGCTCCGTGATGCACGTCGCCGCCGATGGCACCGGATCGCGCGTCAGCATCACCACGGATCTCGACATCAAGGGTCGCGCGGCCCAGATGGGCCAGGGCGTGATCGTCGATGTCAGCCGCCGGCTCGTCAGCCAGGCCGCCGCCTGCATCGAGGCCCGGCTCAGCGCACCCGACGGGACGGATGAGGCCGACCTGCCGACAGCCGGGCCGGTTGGCGGCATCTCCCTCATGGCGTCGGTCGTCCGGTCGCGTGTGCGGGGCATCGCCTCGAACGTAGGCGACCGGGGCGATCGAGGCGAGGGCGACGAGGGCGACGGGGGCGGCGCTCAAAGGGGCTGCGAACCAGCGGAAGGAGCCGACGATGGACCGCGCTGACCTGACCCTGAGCGCCGGACCGACCGAGGTCTCGGCGGAGGTACTTGCGGCCCTCGGCTCGCCGATCATCTACCACTACGACCCGGTCTTCCTGGAACGCTTTCGCGCCGCAGAGGAGCGCATCGGCCGGATATTCAGGACGACGAGCCACGAGATCATCCTCATGCAAGGCGAAGCCGTGCTCGGACTCGAGGCAGCTGCCCGGGCCGTTGTTTCGCCCGGGATGGCGTGCCTGAATCTCGTCAGCGGCGTCTTCGGGAAGGGCTTCGGCTATTGGCTGACCGGGATCGGTGCCGAGCTCCACGAGATAGAGGTCGCCTATGACGACGCGATCGATCCGGGCGCTGTCTCGGCCTATCTCGACACGCACCCTGACATCAGGATGGTTTCGGTCGTCCACTCGGAGACGCCGTCGGGAACGCTCAACCCGGTCCGGGAACTCGGCCCAATCGCTCGGAGCCATGGTGCGGTCACGATCGTCGACGTCGTGTCGTCCTTCGGCGGCATCGAGCTCGAGGCGGAGGCATGGCAGCTCGACCTGCTCGTCGCCGGTCCTCAGAAATGTCTCGGAGGCCCGCCAGGCATGTCCCTGATGGCGGTCAGCGACGAAGCCTGGGCGGCCATCGATCGGAACCCGGCCGCGCCGCGCGACTCCTTCATGTCGATGCTCGACTGGCGAGACCAGTGGCATGGCACGGGGAAATTTCCGTACACCCCTTCCGTGTCCGACCTCCACGGGGTCCTCGCCGCCGCGGAGGCCCTGATCAATGAGGGACTCGACGCAGTGCAGGCTCGCCATATGCGGATCGCGGCCGCCGCGTGGGCCGGCGTCGAGGCGATGGGTCTCCGACCGTGGCCGGTCCGCAGGGAGATCGCTGCTGCCTGCGTCACCGCCATCGCCGTCCCGGAGGGCCTGACAGATACCGCTGTCCGCGACCATGCGCGGGCCCAGTACGGCGTCCAGCTGTCGGGCGGACAGGGTGCGGGCAATCTCGTGCGACTAGGACACATGGGCGCGACCGCCCGACCGATGCTGATGGTGGCCGGCCTCGCAGCCATCGGTCGGACCATGGCCGACCTCGGCGCAAGCGTCGATATCGGCGCCGGCCTCGATGCGGCACTGGCGTCGCTCTCGGACAGCCGGCCGGAGCACTCCGCTTGACGGCACTCGCCCCGTTCGTCCTCCACCGCGCACACAGCGTCCCGGAGGCCACAGGCCTCCTCCACGAGCATGCCGACGACGCCGTTGCGTATTGCGGCGGGACCGAGCTGCTTCTCCTCATGAAGCTCGGCTTCGCCGCGTACGGCCACCTGGTCGACATCAAGCCGATCGCCGAGCTGGCGGGGATCGAGACACGGGACGGCACCATCCGGATCGGCGCGGCTGTCACCCACCGCGCGATCGAGCGATCGCCGCTCGCCGCAGCCGGCTGGCCCGCGCTGGTCGCCATGGAACGGACGATCGCCAACGTGCGGGTCAGAACCACCGGGACCCTCGGCGGCAACCTTGCCTTCGCCGACCCGCACTCGGACCCTGCCACCTTCCTGCTCGCGGCCGACGGGCACGTTGTCCTCGGTCGGGGCGATGAGCGGCGGCGCCTCCCAGTCGCCGACTTCATCCTCGGGCCATATGCCACGGCGCTCGCCCCCGGCGAGTTGATCGTTGCCATCGACATTCCGGCGTTGCCGCAGGGTGCCGGGATGGCCCATCTCCGGTTCGCGTTCCACGAGCGGCCGGCTGTCACCGTGAGCTGCCTCGTCCGGGTGACTGGCGGGCGAATTGTCGAGGCGCGCGTCGCCGTCGGGTCGGTGGGCGTCCGGCCCGCCCGCGCCCCGGAGGCCGAGGGCGTCCTCGCCGGCATGGACGCCACCGTCCCTGATCCCGCGATTCTGGCCGCAGCGGGCGCGCGAGCGGCGGACGCCAGCGATCCCGTTACCGATGCCAACGGATCGGCGGATTACAAGCACCATCTCGTCGGCGTGCTCGTCGGCCGGGCGGTTCGGACCGCGATCGACCACGCGTCGCCCAACGGGATCACCGCCGCCTGACGGGCGGAGGAAGGGAGCGCGAGGCATGACGGACAACGCGCGCGATCTCGCCATCCGGGCCGCTGTGGATGCGCGAGAGCCTCTCGTCCGGGAGGTCATGGCCTTCATCCACGAGCATCCGGAGCTGGCCTATGCCGAGCATGAGAGCGCAGCATTCCTCGTACGCACTCTCGACGGGCTGGGCCTCACGGTGGAGACCGGCATCGCCGGTATGGCGACGGCGTTCCGGGCCACGTTGCGGGGCGCGAGGCCGGGCCGGACGGTCGGTCTCGTCGCCAATTACGACGCGGTGCCGTCGGTGCCAGGCACGGACGGATACGTGCCGATCCACGCCTGTGGCCACGGGCCGATCTCGGCTGGTGTTGTCGCCGCCGTCGCGGCCCTGGCCGCGGACCGCGAGATGCTCGCGGGGACCGTCGTCGTGATGGGCTGCCCAGCCGATGAGATCCACTCTCCGGGAACGGTCGCGCGCGGAGGCGGCAAGGCACTCAGCGCGGCGGCGGGCGCATGGGACGGGATCGACGTGGCGCTCTATGCCCACCCGGAGTTCCTAGACACGGTCTGGGAGGCGTCGGCCTGGATGCGCCGCGAGACAGCCCGGCTGCACGGGAGCCGGACGCTGGTCGACGGCGCGCCCCAGCCGATCCTCGCCGAGGTCGGTGCCCTCGTCGCGGCGGCGGCCGCCGCGCCAGCCTCCCAGGTGATGCTCGAGTCGATCCAGCTCGACGGCGATGTGGAGGAGGGCACGGGTCTCGGGGCGATCGCGCGGTTCCTCCTCTGGGCTCCGGATGAATCCGGTCTCGACGAGCTCGGGGCCGGGCTGAGGTCCGCCGTCCGTGCTGACTGGGAGAGCGGCAGACCTGTGCCCGGAATCGTGCCGGATCCGGCTGTTCGCGACGCCGTGGCCGCCGCCCACAGCGCCGCCGGTCGGGCGTACGTCGAGCCGCCGATGCCGCTCCCGTTCGCGACCGACTTCGGGTCCATCACGCAGCTCGTGCCGTCGGCGCTCATCGGCCTGGGCCGGCCGGGGGGCTGGTCTTTTCACACGCCGAAGGGCGCCGTCGAGTTCGCGTCGGAGGATGGTGTCCGGGCGAGTATCGACGTCGCGACCGTCCTTTCCCTCGCCGCCGAGCGGCTGACGGCGCAGGCGTGATCTGGCTGGGGGCGAGCGCCTGACCGCATTGCCGCCGGCCCGGCCGGGAGGCGGCGTCCCGATGTCACCACGGGAACCGGGCAGCCGAAGGGACGCACGGGGCATCGCCCTGCTGGGCGTGGTCCTCGGCGCTTCGTGGCTGGTTCTCGGCCTCGCGACGCGGCCGATCGACCAGACCTGCGATCCGGCGCTGACGCGGGACGTCTGTCTCGAGACGATCGATGCGGCACTGCGGAGGGGTCTGCCTGCGGTGCATCCGCTGCTCCTGGCGGCCCACGCGGAGCCAGGCCCGGCCGCCCGACCGGACCAGTTCGGCCACCGGGCGACGGTGACATTCAGCCTGCTCGGTGTGCCAGGGACGGTCCCGGTCCGGATGTTCTTCGACGCCGGCGGGCACTGGGGCGGAATCGCGGACCGACAGGCGACGGAGCTGGCTGCCTGGACGACCGCATCGGCAATCGCGGTTGGCATCGCCGCGGCTGTCGCCGCAGCCGGCGCCGGCCGGCTGGTCGGAAGGTCGCGGCGCTCGCGCTAGATCCGCAGCGGCCGGGTCAGCCCAGCTGCTCGAGCTCGACGAGGTAGCCGTCAGGGTCCGCGACGAAGAACCGCACGCCACCCCATGGCGCCTCCCACGGCTCGTCGAGGAACCGCACGCCCTCGGCGGCGAGCAGGCCATGGAGCGCCCGGGCATCGGCGACCTCGAGGACGAGGACGACCGGCAGCCGCGTCATGTCGTCGGGCACGGCCATCGCGATCCCCGGCCGGTCCGGCGCCGGGTGGCCCTGCTCGGCGAGCGACAGGCGGACGCCGTTCCTCGTCAACGTCGCGTAGGGCGGATCGTCGTACAGGGCATCGACAGCGAACCCGAGTCGTTCCTTGTAGAAAGCCACGGATCGATCGACATCGGAGACGGCCAGGATGCAGCCGACCCTTGTGACCGGGAACGTCGCCATGGGCCGGCCTAGTGCCGCGTGTGTCCGCCGTCAACCACGAGCATCGAGCCCGTGACCCAGGCTGCCCCCTCTGAGGCGAGGAAGGCGACGGCCGGTGCGATGTCGGCAGCGAGCCCGCGGCGGGGGATCGCCTGGAGCGACTGAACGAAGTCGAACGCCTCGGCGTGGGGGCTTGCCAGGACGCCCTCGGTCTCGGTCAGCCCCGGCGCGACCGAGTTGACCGTGATCCCGTACTTGCCAAGCTCGGTCGCGAGCGCCCGAGTGAACCCGAAGACGCCGCCCTTCGAGGCGACGTAGTGAGCGAGATTCGGCGTGCCGGCGACGATGACGTTCGAGGCGACGTTGACGATTCGCCCGTACCCGGTCTTGCGCATCTCGTCCGAGGCCGCCCGGCAGGTGAGGAAAACGCCGTCCAGGTTGACGGCCATGATCCGGCGCCACTCAGCGAAGTCAATGTCGTCCCACGCCTTGAACGGGACGATCGCAGCGTTGTTGACGAGGATGTCGAGCCGGCCGAAGCCCTCGACGGCCGCTCTGACCATGCGTTCGACGGCGGCCGGGTCCGAAACGTCGACGGTCACGCCGATGGCGTTCGGCTGAGCCGCGGCCGCGGCCGTCGCACCCTCGCCGTTGATGTCGGCGACGACGACGGAGGCACCCTCCTGGCCGAACTTGTCGACGATTGCCCGGCCGATTCCCTGGGCGCCGCCGGTCACGATGGCGACGCGATCCTTGAGCATCATGCGATCAGCTCCTTGGCTGTCAGGCGCCGTAGAAGTCCGGGGCGTGCTTCCAGGTCGTCCACGGCTCCATGTCGTGCGACGGGAAGATCTCGGCGTCGTGCTTCTTCGCCATCGACTTGATCCGCTTCAGGGCGGAGATCGAGGCAACCGGGTCGAGGTGGAAGCCGCCGACGATCATCCGCTCGAGCGTCTCGAATGTATAGGCAGCATCGCCCGGGAAGATCATCGGCGGGCGACCTTCCGGCTCGGCGAGGAGCGAGACGTGGCCGATCGTGTGACCGGCCGTTTCGAACAGCGTGAGTCCCTTCGCGATTTCCGTATCGCCCTCGATGAAGTCGCGCTTGAGCGTCGGCGAGTAGAACGACAGGTCGGAATATCCGAGGCGCTCGAACGGCTCCGGCACGAGGCATGACCGCAGCTCGACCTTGCTTGTGATGAGCGTGGCGTTCGTGAGGAAGCGGTTGCCGCCGACGTGGTCGAAGTGGAAGTGCGAGTTGATGACGTAATCGATCTCCTCGGGCTTCACGCCGATCTTGGCCAGCTGGGCGGGGATCGTCTGATCCGGCGT
The DNA here is from genome assembly GCA_031369845.1 of Chloroflexota bacterium. Classification (GTDB taxonomy): domain Bacteria; phylum Chloroflexota; class Limnocylindria; order Limnocylindrales; family CSP1-4; genus CF-46. The sequence goes on along the minus strand of JANMPL010000193.1, from coordinate 3,610 downwards.
CTGCTCGGGCAACTCGAACGGCAGGACCTTGTTGACGTGATCGAGGTCGTAGCCGGTGTCGAAGACGAATTTTCCCTCAGGGTGGTCGATGTAAACCCCGTACACAGGGAAGCGCACCGGTGTCCCGACGTCGATGTGCCAGAGGACGTCGGATCGGTCGATGACGAGCGACCCCAGGTCGAGCAGGTAGATCTTCATGCGGACACCTCCTCTCCGATCAACCGAGGGCCTTGCGGACCGCGACGAGCTTCGCGCCGCGCTCGGCCCGCAGCTGGCCGACCTCCTCGTCCGTGTAATCGAACAGGCCGCCCTTCGTCTTCATCCCGAGCCGGCCTTGCTCGACGAGGCTCTTGATCGTCGGGGACACCTCTGTGGCGTTCGATAGATCCGGGTTGAGGTAGCTCGCCACCATCGTGTAGATGTCCATGCCGGCCATGTCGAGGAGCTGCATCGGCGGGATGACCGCGAGCTTGTAGCCGATCCCCCACTTGACGTTGAGATCGAGCTCCTCGCGGTCGATGACGCCCTCGTCGACCAGCGCCAGGCATTCGCGCATGATCGCGTAAAGGACGCGGTTCTCGACAAAGCCCGGCACCTCCTTCTTCAGCAGGCATGGGTAGTACCCGATGTCCTCGATCACGGCCATCGTGCCATCGACCGCCGCCTTCGAGGTCTTTACTCCGGGCACGACCTCGATCATCGGGATGAGGTGCGGCGGGTTCGACCAGTGCATGACGACGACGCGTTCCGGGTGCTCGAGCTGCTCGGCGATCTTCGTCGCCGGGATTCCGGAGGTGTTCGAGGCGAGGATGACGTCCGGGCCGACGTGCTTCTCGTACTCGGCGTACACCTGCTGCTTGAGGTCCAGCTTCTCGGGCACGGCCTCGATGACGAACTCGGCGCCGTCGAGCGCGCCCTCGACGCTGTCCACGTACGCGGCCGACCCGCCGGCAACGGCCGGCGTCTCCAGCCGATCCAGGACGCCCCAGGCGAGGTCGTAGCCCGCTTTCGCCCGCTCGAGGGCCTCGGGGCTGGTGTCGTACATCCGGACCTGCATCCCGGCCCGGGCAAGGACCGCCCCCATCCCGGGGCCCATCGTCCCGGTGCCCATGACGGCGACGTGCGTGAACCTGCTCATGCGCTTACTTCCTCCTCGTGACCTGGTCAGCTCTGGATTTGCATGGCACGCCAGACTCGTTCCGGCGTGAGTGGCAGCTCTCTGACGGGCACCCCAGCGTCCGCGACCGCCGTCGCGATGGCGGCGATCATGCCGGCGAGGGCGCCCTCGCCGCAGCCCGTTGCGCCAAAGGGACCCGGCCCCTCGGCAATCTCGACGATGACGCAGGCCGACGCCGCCGGAAGATCGGTGAGCGACGGAACGCGGTAGTCGAGCAGATTGTCGTTGACGATGACGCCGTCGCTGAACACCAGCTCCTCGAACAGGGCGTTCCCGATGCCCTGCATCGTGGCGCCCTCGTCCTGGCGCTCGACGAGCTGCGGGTTGATCGCCGTTCCGACGTCGGCGACTGTCGCGGTTCGGAGCACCGTTACGACGCCCGTCTCCCGGTCGATGGCGATTTCCGCAGCCCCGATACAGACCTCCCAGAAGACGGGTCCCTCGGCATAGGATCCGGTCCCCTCGGGATGGACTCCGCCCTCGCCGATCAGCTGGCCCCCGCTCAGCCCGAAGCGCTTTGCGATTAGGTCGGGATATGAGCGCGACTCCGTACCCCGCCAGGCGAACCCGTCGCGGAGCTCAATCGGCTGGGCCTCGCCCGGCCAGACCGTCGCGGCGATCTCGAGCAGGTCGGACCGGACGGCCTCGGCCGCGCGTTGGACCGCGAGACCGGCAAGCGTCGTCGAGCGGCTTGCGCCAGTCGAGCGATCGTAAGGCGTGAATTCCGTGTCGGTGCCTCGGCAGGCGACGCGCTCGGCGGGCATCGCAAGGACCTCGCCCGCGATCTGGGCGAAGGCAGTTCGCTGCCCCTGGCCGAGTTCCGTGGAGCCGACGAGCACGACCGCCGTCCCGTCGGCCTCAAGCCGGACCACAGCGCTGGAGACGGGATGAGCGCCGGCCGCCAGCAGCCCGACGGCAACTCCCCGACCGGTGTCGGGCGCGCGCTCCCGCGACCAGCCGAGCGCCTCGGCCACCTTCTCGACATCGCCTACGAGGTCGGCGTCGAGCGGTTTGCCGCCAGGCCGGACCTGCTCGCCGGGTCGAAGCAGGTTGCGCCGCCGGATCTCGATCGGGTCGATGCCCGCCCGTCGAGCAATCTCGTCGACCTGGAGCTCGCCCGCCCATTGGAGGTGCGAGGCCCCGAACGCCCGGTACGAGCCAGATGGAGCCGTGTTCGTGTAGACGCACGACGCGTCGACCCGGACGGCCGTCCAGCGGTACGGACCTGGTGCCGCGTCGCCGCCGGTTGCCGTCACGCGTGGACCATTGTCGGCGTATGCGCCGGTGTCGAAACGCGCTTGGACGTCGCGGGCGAGCAGGCGGCCGTCGCTCGTCGCGGCCGTTCGGACCGTGGCCGTGATGTTGTGGCGACGCGTCGTGACCATCGATTCGTCGACCCGGTTCACGATCCGGACGGGACGACCGGCCTTGCGCGCGAGCGCGACCGTTATCGGTTCCATCTTCGTGTACGACTTGCTCCCGAACCCGCCGCCGAGGTACGGAACCGTGATCCGGACGCGACCGAGCGGCATGTTGAAGAGCGTCGCGATCTCCGCCCGGACGAGGAATGGGTGCTGACATGTCGCCCAGAGCCGGATCCCTCGACCGTCGACCTGGGCGATGACGCTATGGGTCTCCATCGCGTACTGGTAGACGCTCGGGAAGACGAAGTCTCCTTCGACGACGATGTCCGCGGTCGCGAACACGGCCTCGACGTCGCCACGGTCGATCCCATAGCGATAACAGATGTTGCCATCACGCTCGGGCAGCGTTCCGAGCCCGTGGAAGTCGCCCGGCCGAAGCGGCTCGTCGTGGACGAGGCCCGCGCCAGGCGCCAGGGCGTCGTCGAGCGTCGCGATGACCGGCAGCTCTTCGTAGTCGACGACGATCGCCCGGACGGCTGCTTCGGCCGTTGCCTCATCCGTTGCCGCGACCGCCGCAACGGGCTCGCCGGCGAAGCGGACGCGGTCGATGGCGAGGATTGGACGATCCTTGATCGCGTGGCCGTAGTACGGGTCGATGACGAGTAGGTCGGCCGCCGTGAGGATCGCCACGACCCCGGGGATGGAGGCCGCCGCGGACGCATCGATCGAGAGGATTCGGGCATGAGCATGCGGGCTTCGCAGGACCTTTCCGTGGAGCATCCGCGGAACCACGATGTCGCCAACGAATTCCGCCTCGCCGCGCAGCTTCTCGGCGGCGTCGGCTCGCGCCATCGAGCGCCCGACCTGTGGGGTGCTACGGGGCCGGACCGGCGGAGGTGCGACCGCCCTCATCGGGCGCTCCCTTGTGGGACCAGATCGCGGACCGCGTCGAGAATCGACCTGTAGCCGGTACACCGGCACAGGTTGCCCGCAAGGCCGTGCCGTATCGAGGCCTCGTCGGTCAGCTCACCGTCCTCCAGGAGGCTGTGAATCGTGAGGACCATCCCCG
>JANMPL010000136.1:0-1964 GCA_031369845.1 Chloroflexota bacterium | reverse complement strand
GCGCCGTGCTCGCGCGCCAAGATGATCGCTTGCCGACCCGCCTGCCCCAGCGGCTCGCCGATGAGCGAGTACGCCGGCAGGTGGAGCAGATCCACCGCGAACCAGCCGGGTTTGAGGTCGGCCGGGATGAGTTCGTCGGCGGCTCCCCGGTCCGCCACGAAGGAGCGCTCGCCACCGACCATCACGATGACCCCGATCCGGCCGGTCGGCCGGCCCGCGACCCGCGTCGCTCGGACCGTGACCTTGTCGGAGCGGAGCGTCTCGACGAGCGTGCGCCCGATCGCGTCGCGACCAACCGCCGTCACGAGCGTCGACCGGGCCCCGAGGCGCGCCAGCCACCTGGCGGTGTTGGCCGCTGAGCCACCCTGGCGCAGCGAGACACGTCCTGGCACGTCGGTCCCGCGCTCGAGGGCCTGCGCTGGGGCCACGACTACGTCCAGCATCAGATCGCCGAGCACCGTTACCTTCGGCGCGTTCTGGCGGCGGCGCCGCGGAAAACGCGGCGGAAGGCGCCGCACGGATCGGGACATGCGGGCAGGATAGCCTCGGGACGGTCCGCGGTGATCGCTAGACTTGGCCCGTGTCCCTCCTCCGTCGGCTCGTCCGTCGCTCCGCGCGCGCGGGCCCGTTGCCGACCGCCGCGCCGGCCCCGGACGGCGTCCCTGAGCTCCATCGGGTCACGCCTCGACGGTTGGCGGCCGGAGGCGCGCAAGGCCCTCGCCTGAACCTCCTCCTCCCGAACCTGAACCCGGGACGCGCGTTCGGCGGGGCGCGAACCGCCCTCGACCTGTTCGACGCTCTCGCGGCCCCCTTCCCGCGACGCCGGATCGTCACGTTCACGCCGTTGTCGGAGGCAGGCCTGGCCGGACTACCGGGCTTCCGCCACGTCGAACCGGACGAGGACGGCGCCGATGATCGGCAGGTCGTCGCCCTGCCCAGAGGCGAGGCCGCCACGCTCGCTGTCGGCCCCCAGGACGTCTTCCTGGCGACCTTCTGGACGACCGCCGAGCTAGCCATCCGGATCGCGAGATGGCAGGCCGCCGAATTCACTCAACCGATCCGGTCCTTCGCCTACCTCATCCAGGATTTCGAGCCGGGCTTCTACGCGTGGTCGGCGCAGTCGCAGCTGGCCAGGGGCACGTATGCCGGCCAGGTCCCAACAATTGCCGTCTTCAACACGAGCCTGCTCCGCGACTACTTCGAGGGCGAAGGCATCCGGTTCGCCGCCGAGTTCACGTTCGAGCCCAGGCTGGCGGCCGCCCTCCGGCCCTTCCTCGACGAGCCGCCGCGCGAACGACGGCGTCGGGTCGTCGTCTATGGCCGCCCGGAAACGCCACGTAACGCCTTTCCGCTGATCATCGATGGGCTGAGGGCCTGGGCCGCATCTGACCCCAAGGCGACGGGCTGGACGGTCGAGTCGGCCGGCCGATCGCACCCGCCGATCGACCTCGCGGCGGGGCTCCGGCTCCGGTCGCGCGGCACGCTCGACCTCGCCGCGTACGGCCGTCTCCTGCGCGAATCGGCTGTCGGGCTGTCGCTCATGATCTCGCCGCACCCTAGCTATCCGCCTCTCGACATGGCCCATCTCGGGATGCTCGTCGCAACGAACCGGTTCGCGGCAAAGGACCTCGCGACATGGCACCAGAACATCCGCTCGCTCGACAGCGTGTCGGCCGAGGGCATTGCGGCGGCGCTCAGCAATCTCACGGCTGCCTTCGAGGCTGACCAAGGGGTCGGCGACCGCGGCCAACCGCTACGCCCCGAGTTCCTCGCCGACGGTCCCCTCTTCCCGTTCGCCGACGAGCTTGCCCAACGCCTCACCACGGGGTCGTGAACGCGGGTCCCGACAGCCCAGGGACCTATACTTCCGGGGACCTCCACTCGCCCCTTGCCGGAGCTCTCGTGACATGACTGTCGCCACGCAATCGCTCGACCAGCTCGCCATCAACACGATCCGTACGCTG
>JANMPL010000096.1:0-2291 GCA_031369845.1 Chloroflexota bacterium | reverse complement strand
CCTGGCAGACGTTCCGGCACATCACCCTGCCCGGGATCCGGTCGGCGATGCTGGCAGGCGCGCTCCTCGCGTTCGCCCTGTCGTTCGACGAAGTGATCGTGACGATTTTCCTGGCTGGCGGGGTTCAGACCCTGCCGATCTGGATCTTCCAGAGCTTCCGTCTCGCCAACCAGGTGGCGCTGGTGAACGTCGCGGGCCTCGTTGCGATCCTCCTGTCCGTCGTCCCGGTTTACGTCGCGAGCCGCCTGACCCGCGACACAGGTCCGACCGGCCGGACCTGATTGGATACCGGCTAGATCCAGCGCTTGCCGGCATCGATGCCAAGCTCAAGCACCGCCAGCACCGCGACCCACATGATGCTGCGGGCGTGACGTACGAAGGTGGACATCTGAGCTACCTCCGGCCAGGCTCCCGGATGCCGGCCACTTCCGGCGAGTGACCCCATCAGGGAGTGCCCGGTCTCGATCCCGCCACTGACAGTCTCGCGCAGAGCGCTTAGCTGCGACTAAACGGCGCCTCTACCGGGGCTCACCAGCGCGCGCACAGAGATCACATCGACGGTTTGTAGTTCGGGTCGAGGTATTTGGCTGGGTCGTCCCGGAACTCGAGCAGGCAGCCCTTGCCGCAGAACCAGTACGTCTTTCCCTCGTGCTCGAGCTTCAGGTCGGTCGTGTCCGTTTCGACTTCCATCCCGCAGACGGGGTCGATCGCGATTGGCAAGTCGATTCCTCCTTCGATGTTCCGGGAGGATACCGGCGGCGTAATGGGCGCACCGCCGGAGGGCCTCGACGGTCGTCCGGCGTACGATCTCTCGATGACGCAGCCAGAGGCGCCCGACGCGCGAGCCACCCTCGTCGCCGAGCGCGACCGCCTCCGCGCAGAAGTGGCGACCGGAATCGTCGCGCCCGACGCGATGACGTACGGGTCGCAGGCCGCCGCGGCGAGCCAGGTCTTCGAGCAGCAGCGTGACCTCGCGTTACGCGATCGGAACCGGGAGCACCTCGACCAGGTCGAGGCCGCACTCCGGCGCCTGGACGAGGGGACGTTCGGGGCCTGCGTCCGGTGCGGCCGCCCGATCGCCGCCGAGCGGCTCGAGGCGCTGCCGTGGGCCGCTCATTGCATCGACTGCCAGCGGATCGTCGGGCGCGGCGGATGACTGAGACAGCCGGGCCTGGGGCGGCTGCCGCGAGGGCCACGTCCGAGGAGGCGCCCCTCGTCCGACTCCAGCGGGTCCTCGAGGCGGCCGCGACCCTCGCCGGGGTCGCCGTCCGGACGCCGCTCGTTCCGTTCGGGCCGCCCGACCAGCGCCGCTTCCTCAAGGCCGAGAGCCTCCAACCGATCGGCGCGTTCAAGATCCGAGGCGCATACGTCGCGGTTGCGTCTCTGACGGCAGAGGAGCGGGCCCGCGGCGTCATCACCTACTCGTCGGGCAACCATGCCCAGGGCGTCGCTCGCGCGGCCCGGCTTCTGGGCGCGCCTGCGGTCGTCGTTATGCCCTCGGATGCGCCGGCCATCAAGCGCGAGCGGGTCGCCGCGGACGGCGCCGAGATCGTCGTCGTCGGCACGGCCAGCGACGAGCGCCAGGCCGTAGCCGAGCGGATCGCCGCCGAACGGGGCCTCGCGATCATTCCGCCGTTCGATGACGACCGCGTGATCGCGGGGCAGGGCACGGTCGGCCTCGAGATCGCCGAGTCGCTACCGGATGTCGCCGCCGTCCTCGTCCCGATCGGCGGCGGCGGGCTCGCCAGCGGCATCGCAGTCGCGATCCGGGCGCTGGTCCCGGGCGCGCGGGTAATCGGCGTCGAGCCCGAGCTGGGCGCGGACGCGCGGGAGTCGCTCGCGGCCGGCCGGATCGTCACGTGGTCGGCGGCCGACGTTTCGCGGACGATCGCCGACGGGACTCGCACGCGGGCGCTCGGCCGGCGGACGTTCGCTCATCTCTCGCAACTGCTCGACTCGATCGTCACCGTCACAGAGGCGGAGATCGCGGCCGGAGTCCGCCTCGCCGCAGAGGAGAGCCGCCTCGTCGTCGAGCCGTCGGGCGCCTTGTCGGTTGCCGCGCTCGCGTTCCACGCCGCTGAACTCGGTCTCGAGGGCCCGGCCCTCGGTGGCCGTCCGGTCGTCGCCGTCGTCTCGGGTGGCAACGTCGACCCCGAGCGCTACCTCCAGTATCTCCGCGCCCCCGTCCCGCTGCGGAGCTGATCCTCAGGTCCGGTCGCGCTCCTCGGCCAGGCGCTCCGCGAGTCGCGACTCCCGGGTCCGGATCGCGGCCCGCTCGACGTCCGCCTGGC
>JANMPL010000076.1:0-6354 GCA_031369845.1 Chloroflexota bacterium | reverse complement strand
CCCGCCGCGGCGGGCGCCGTTCCGGGTGGGATCGGTGGCGACCTGCCGGCGATCTTCCGGGAGCTCGATCTCACGCCGCTCGTCGCACTCCTCTCGATCGCGACGGCCTTCGCTCTGGGCGCCGGCCATGCGCTGACGCCGGGCCACGGCAAGACGATCATGGCGGCCTATCTCGTCGGGACGCGAGGGACGTCGCTCCATGCTCTGGGCCTCGGGCTGTCGGTGACGGTCTCCCACACGCTGGGAATCCTCGCACTCGCCGCGCTCGTCGTCGGCGCGCAGGGGTTGCTGTCGCCCGACGTCGTCGTCCGTGTTACTCCGGTCGTGGCGGCGGTGACGATCCTCGCGATCGGAGGATGGATGCTGAGCCGGGAGGTCAGGCGGCGGTTTCGAGAGGCGCGGCTGGCGACGACGCACGAGCATGCCCACGACCACGCCGACGATCGCGACCACGACCACGCGCCCGGGCCGCAGCCACACGAACACTCCCATGGCGGCGTCGCCCATTCGCACGTCCCGGCGACCGGTTCGACGATCAGCTGGCGCGGACTGTTCGTTCTAGGCCTCGCCGGCGGCCTCATCCCATCGACGAGTGCGCTCATCATCCTGCTTGGTTCGATCGCCTCGGGGCGGCCCGCGTTCGGGTTCGTCCTGGTCGTGATCTTCGGCCTCGGGATGGCGGCCGTGATGAGCGGCGTCGGTCTCGCGCTCGTGCTCGCCCGCGAGCGCCTCGATCGGCTCCCGTCCGGTTCCGGCCTGGGCCGCCTCGCCCGACACGCGCCACTGATCGCCGCGGTTGTCGTGGTTGCATTCGGCGCCTATCTCACCGCCCAGGCCGTCGGCGGCCAACCGGTGTTTTGATCGGATAGGGAAGTCGCCCCAGCGGCGCCCGGAATGATCGCTCTGCTACGATCCGCCTCCCCATGCGCGACCTCGCCGACCGAGCCCTCGATACGGCAACCCAGCTCGGAGCGGGTTATGCCGATGTCCGCCTCGTCCGCCGGCTCGGCGAATCGATTGCCATCAAGTCCGGCCGCGTCGAGGGCGTCGCGTCGGGCGATACCGAGGGCTTCGGGCTGCGAGTCCTCGTCGACGGCGCGTGGGGTTTCGCAAGTTCCAGTCGGCTGACGGCCGTGGAGGCCGATCGGATCGCCGGGGAAGCCGTGCGGATCGCGCGAGCCTCGGCGACCGCGCTCCGTGACCGGGTGCGCCTCGACGATCGCCCTCCCGCTCGCGGCACGTACGAGACGCCGTTCGAAGAGGACCCGTTCGAGGTCCCGCTCGAGGAAAAGATCGGGTTACTTCTCGCCGCCGATGACGCCGCGTCGCGGCCGAAGGGCGTGACCTTCACAGAGACCCGTTATGACGCCCGGCGCGAGTGGAAGACGTTCGCCGCGACCGACGGCAGCTACACCGAGCAGACGCTCACCCACGTCGGGGCCGGGGTTGAGGCCAACGCGATTGAGGGCGACGAACACCAGCGCCGAAGCTACCCCGACGGCGACGGCGGCCCGTTCAAGGCTGCGGGTTTCGAGTATGTCCGGGGCCTCGATCTCGTCGCTCGCGCGGAGCCGCTCGCCGACGAAGCGGTGGCACTTCTCAGCGCCCCGCAGTGTCCGTCGGGCCGGTTCACGGTCATCCTCGATCCATCCCAGCTCTACATGCAGGTCCACGAGAGCTGCGGCCATCCGAGCGAACTCGACCGGGTCTACGGGACAGAGGCCAGCTACGCCGGCACGAGCTTCCTGACGACCGACAAACTCGACGATGGCTTCCGCTACGGCAGTGATCTGATCGACATCGTCGCCGACGCGACGGCGCCGGGCGGGCTGGGAACCTTCGGCTGGGACGACGAGGGTGTCGAAGCCGCGTCCGTGCCGATCGTCCGGGAGGGGATTTTCGTCGGCTACCTGACGAGCCGCGAGACCGCGCCCCGGATCGGCCGGCAGTCTGGCGGAGCGATGCGGGCCGACGGCTGGAACCGGATCCCACTGATCCGGATGACCAACCTCAATCTGTTGCCAAAGCCCGGCATGAGCCTCGACGAGATCGTCGCCGACACGGACGACGGCTTCTACCTCGCCTCGAACCGCTCGTGGTCGATCGACGATCGGCGGCTGAACTTCCAGTTCGCGACGGAGGTCGCGTACGAGATCAAGAACGGCAAGAAGGGCCGGCTCTTCAAGAATCCGACGTACACGGGCATCACCTACGAGTTCTGGCGCTCCTGCGACGCCGTCGGCGACGAGCGCAGCTACGTCATGCTCGGGACGCCGAACTGCGGCAAGGGCGAGCCGGGCCAGGGCGCGAGCGTCGGGCATGCCACGTCCGGGGCTCGGTTCCGGGACGTCCAGATGGGCGTTGGCAAGTGGTGAGCGACGGTCGCGATCCGGCGAGCATCCTCGCCCTCGCCGAACGAGCCCTTGCCTACGCCGAGCGGGCCGGCGCAACAGAAGCGGAGGCGCGCGTCGTCGCCCACGACGCGCGGCGTACGCGTTTCGCCAACAGCGAGATCCACCAGAACGTCGCCGAATCAGATGCCGAGATCAACCTGCGATTCGTCGTCGGGCGGCGGGTCGGGGTCGCGTCGAGCAACCGCGTCGACGACGAGGGGCTTCGCCGCCTTGCCGAGTCCGCTGGCGCGATCGCCCGGAACTCCGCCGAGCTCGAGGATTGGGGCGGCCTGCCGGAGCCGACGTTGATCCGCGATATTCCGGAGTCGTTCGCCGAGGCGACCGCCGGAGCGACACCGGAGCTTCGGGCCGAGGGCGTGCGGGCGGTGATCGCGGCGGCCGATGACGCCGGGGTCGTCTCGTACGGGTCGTTCTCGACAGCGACCGAGGTGATTGCCGTTGCGAACTCAAAGGGGATTCGGGCGTCGCAGCGGCGGACGACATCGCAGTTGCTGACGGTCGCGATGGCACCGGATGGAGGCTCCGGCTACGCGGAGTCGGCGGCCGTCGACGTCTCGACGATCGACGCAGCCGCGATCGGGCGGGAGGCGGCCGGCAAGGCTCGTTCGACCGGCAACCCGGTCGCCGTCGATCCCGGGGAGTGGCCGGTCGTCCTCGAGGAATACGCCGTCGTCGACCTTCTTTCGATGCTCGGCTACATGGGCTTCAGCGCGCTCGCCGTCCAGGAGGAGCGATCCTTTGCGGAGCCCGGCAAGCGAGTCGGGAGCGAGCTCGTCACGATCGTCGACGACGGTATGGACCCGGCCACGCTCCCGATGGCCTTCGACTACGAGGGCGTCGCCAAGCAGCGGGTCGAACTCATCGATCAGGGCATCTGTCGCGACGTGGTCTACGACTCGCAGACGGCCGCGAGAGCGGGCCGCACCTCGACCGGCCACGGGCTCCCAGCGCCGAATGCATATGGCCCGTTCCCGCTCAACATGGCGATGGCCGGCGGCTCGGCCACCCGCGAGGATCTCGTTGCGGGCCTTGATCGAGGCCTCCTCGTCACTCGCTTCCACTACACGAACCCGGTTCACCCGAAGCTGGCGATCGTGACCGGGATGACCCGCGACGGGACGTTCCTCGTCGAAGGCGGGCGGATCGTTGGGCCGGTGCGGAATCTCCGGTTCACCCAGAGCTACCTGGAGGCGCTCGCCGGCACGAGCGCGGTGAGCAAGGAGCGACGGACGCTCCGGGGCGACTTCGGTGGCGTCCTCGTTCCGGCGATCCGGGTCGACAGCTGGACGTTCACCGGCGCGACCGAACATTGAGAACTCTCATGACATGGAAGGGGGGACGGCATGACGGACATCTGGGTCTGCGGGAGCTGTCACTCCATCAACCGCCAGCGAGGCAACCGCTGCTACAAATGCGGCGCCAAACAGGAAACGGCAGCGACCGGCGAGATGTCGAACCTCCGCCAGGAGCAGGCGATCATCAGCCGAACGGTCGTCCGCTACCGTCCGGCCGCGGCCCTCGGCCTCGCGGCGTCGATCTTCCTGCTTGGCCTGGCCACGGTCAGCATCGTGCTGATGATCGACTCAATCAGCCTCTCGAGCTTCCTCGACACGCAGCTCGAAACCCTGAAGTCGACCGGCTCACTCGATGATGCCGCGTTCGAGGCTCGGCTCGCCGCCTCGGACCAGCTCGGGCTCGTCAGCCTCGCCGTAGTCGTACCAACGCTGTTGTTCTTTGCGGCCTGGCTGAGTCGCGTGGTGTCGAATGTCCCGGCGCTCGGTGGCGGCGTTCCAGGCACGACGCCCTGGCGAGCGTTCGTGAACACCCTGATCCCCCTCGTCAATCTCCGAACCGTCCCCAGCATGGTCCAGGACGTCCTGTACCGCCTCGATCCAAAGGCCGGCGGCCTGTTCATGCTCGGGATTGCCTGGCTCGGGCTCGTCGGGAGCTGGATCGTCTCGTTCGTGGCCGGCTGGTATCTCGACCTGCGGCTCCAATTCGACATTCTCAACGCGGAGTCGCTGGCCGAGGCCATCGCGTCGCTGCGGACACTGATGACCGCCGCCGTGATCCTCGACATCGTGACCGGTGTCCTGGTCACGATCGGCGCGGTTGTCCTCATCATGGTCATGATCCGGATTGAACGCCGCTCCCGGGCACGCGACGCTGAGGTCCGGGCGGTCGCCGAGGCGACGCTGGGACCCGCCAGTTGATCGGCCGGCCATCGGTCAAGGAACGGCTCGGTCGGCCGTTCGATCCAGCGGAGCTGCGGCGGATCAAGCGGCTTTGGGTCAGGCATTCGATCGCGGAGGATCGGCGCGACATCGACGGACTCGTCGCGACGTTGTCCAGTGATTGCGTCTACGAGATCGTCCCGACCGGCCAGCGCTGGGAGGGCCACAGCGGTGCCCGGGACTTCTACGCGGAGTTGTTCGGCGCGTTCCCCGACAATGCCGTCGCGCTGAGTGACATCGTCGTCGGGCCGCAGGGCGTGTTCGAAGTCGCCACGCTGACGGGAACGAACCTCGGGCCGTGGGCAGGCGCCGAAGCTACCGGCCTCCCGATCGCGCTGCAGGTGCTCATCCTCTTTCCGTTGGATCCCGCCACGGAACGGTTCGCCGGGGAGCGGATCTGGTTCGACCGAGGAGCACTCGCCCGCTAGGAATCGGCCGGTGGGGACGGGGGCACGAGCGGGGCCTCTGGTTCGACGAGCCGCCGCATCCAGCGACCCACGATCAAAGAGCCGACCGCGGGGACAGCCGTCCAGCCGATGAAGAGCGCCAATGTGAGCAGCAACAGCCGCCGGGCGTCGTCGATCCCGGCGTCGATGGCGGCCGGCTGCAACCGCCCCTTGTAGGCGCGGACCAAATCTGCAAGGGCACCAAGCGAATCGGCGTTTTCGGTGAGTGCCTCCTCGTTCCGAGCCATCTCCGTGGCGATTCCGTCGAGTTGTTCGTCGAGGCCGGAGACGTCGGTGGCGATCTGACCGAACAGCTGGCCGAGCGGTGCGACGGGCCGTTGCCCGAAAATCTCGATCGCGTTCGCCTGCGTCTCCAGGTCCCTGAGGCGAGGCTCGATCTCGCGGATCGCACCGGCAGCTTCGCTCACCGTGACCGACGTCTGCTTGACGGTCGGTCCGAAGGTCCCAGCGGTCGTAGCCGCGTCGTCGAGGACGTCAGCCGTCAGCACGATGATCGCGTCCAAGCTGACCGCCTCCGACACGATCCGCTCGCCCAACGACCCGATCCGGGAGCTCGCCGAGATCAGCGCCGCGAAACCGATCGCCGCAGCCAGGAGACCGATGACCCCGTAGACGATCAGCGCGTTCGCCAGCCGCAACAAACCACGGTGCCACTCAGCCGCAGCGCGCGCGGTGTCGCTCACCGCGGCAAGTCGCAGTCCGGCCCCTCCAGCCCGAGCCGGCGGCCAATCGCGTGGCGGTTCCTCGCAACGACGTCGTACATGGCTCCGACGATCCAGCGGACGGGCGCAATGCGGCGGAACGGGCGGACGAGCCACCCGCCGGGCAGCGCTGCGGCGATCGCCAGGGCCGCGTCGCCGCCGGCATCGACGCGACCGCTCGCCTCGTCGAGGACGTGCAGTTCGGCGAGGACCGGGTGGGTCCGCGCCGTCTCGGCCACGACGGGCCGGTCCGACACAGCGGCGTCCTGGAGCGACAGCATTTCGAGCCGTCCGTGCCGGTCCCATCGGCGAAGTCGTCGCGACGTGGCCAGGCAGAGGCCGCAGTCACGGTCGTACATGACCACGAGCCGCGCCCCGTCCGGTGAGACCGCAGCGTGTCTCGGTCCAGCGAGGGACACGGCCGCCTTCACCGCCAACCGCTCCGCGCCGCGTCCGGGTAGAGCCTCACCCGGCGATAGGGCTCGCGGCCGCGGGACCGCGAGACGAGGTTTGCGCGCTCGGCCATCTGGTGCTGGAG
>JANMPL010000058.1:0-3864 GCA_031369845.1 Chloroflexota bacterium | reverse complement strand
CTGGCCGCCGCGCCCCCCGCGGTGGGAACGCGGATCTCCTCGATGGCCAGGGCCCGTGACCCCACAGCTATCAATCGGAACCCCTCGGCTGAGGCAGTATCGACGAGCCTCGCGAGACGCGCATGCTCGGTAGCCTCGATCGGCCGCGCCGAGTGGCCCTCGCGGACTCGGCTGGCGCGAAGGATCACGGCCTCGGGCGCGCCCTTCGTCACGAGGAGCGGCGGTTCACCCTCGCGCTGCACCACCACGCTCAGGAGCCGCCGGGAGAAGTCGTAGGGGAGTTCGGCGAGCTTGCGATACGTCGAGAGGTCTGCCGGCTCAGGGGTGCCTGACAAAAGGGCCGCATCGAGGGGGTTGGTGAAGCCCGTCTGGAAGTGGCTGTTGAGATAGGCGAACTCGAGGGTCTGGGCCGCCTCGTCCTTATCCTCGCCGTCGATCCCGACCGCGCGGACGAATTCCAGGCGTCCTTCTGTCAGGGTCCCCGTCTTGTCGGTGGCGAGGACGGTGACGCTGCCGAGGTTCTGGATCGCGGGGAGGCGCTTGACGAGCACGCCGTGTGAGGCAAGGGCGTGGGCGCCCTGGGCGAGGTTGAGGGTGACGATCGCGGGCAGCAGCTCGGGTGTGAGGCCCACGGCGAGGGCGATCGCGAAGAGGAGGGATTCGAGGACCGGGCGGTGCAGCCCCACATTGATGGCGAGGACTGCTATGACCAGGATCGCGGTGACGCGAAAGATGAGGAACCCGAAGGTCCGCACACCACGCTGGAAGTCGTTCTCCGGGGCGCGCTCGGCAAGCCGCTGTGCAATCTCCCCGTAGCTCGTCCGCGTCCCGGTGGCAGTGATGACTGCGCGGCCCGTTCCGCTGACGACGCTCGTCCCGAAGAAGAGCATACCGTCGCGGTCGTCGTCGCGAGCGGGATCGAGGGCCCCTTCCCGCGGTGTCTTGATGGCCGGTGCCGACTCGCCGGTGAGTGAGGCTTCATCGACGTAGAGGTGGTTAGCCTCGATGACGCGGCCGTCGGCCGGCACGATATTCCCAGCGCCCAGGACCACGAGGTCGCCGCAGACCACGTCGTGAATCGGGATCTCCCGCTGCTCCCCGTCCCGCACGACGGTCGCCCGGAGCGTGAGGCGCGCCTGGAGCGCGGCGACCGCCGCTTCCGAGCGCGCTTCCTGGACGAACCCGAGGGCAGCGCTCATGACGACGATGGCGAGGATGATCGAGGCATTGATCTCGTCGCCGACGACGAGGCTCACCAGGCTCGCCCCCACGAGGATCAGGACGAGCGGGCTGGCGACCTGGGAGGCCAGAATCGCGAGTCGTGCCCGCCGCCCGCTGCCGCCGATTGCGTTCGGGCCGTCTCGCCGGAGGCGGCCCGCCGCCTCGGCGGCGGTCAGAGCGGTCCACGCGGCAGGCTCAGAAACACCCCCGGTCGCGATGGCTGCGGATGGGCCGAGGTCGGCGGCGTCGACAGGCGGCATCGAGGATGAAGCGTTCACGTCGGTCGGCGTGGCCCGGGAGCGAAGCCTCGACTCTCATCGCATACGATCGTGTGAGTGGTGGACATCGCCCGGACGCCGACTATGGAAACGATCATTTGGTTCGAAAGCCCAATCGATGATCGGTTCGAGCGACTCACCCCGCACCCACCAGTCGCTTGCCTATGCTGTCTGCGTTGACGCGTCCCAACAGGACTGAACCGGGGTGAGCTTCCGGCCTGGCACGCCTCAGCTTCTCGTCAGTCTTGCGCTACCGAGTACGGGCCAACGGCCGAACACGAGGGTCGGCGCCCGATGCCCAGGCGGCAAGCCGAGGATTCGGGCGCCTGACGCGATGCTCCCCCTCAGATCAGACGCCAATGCTGATCTTGTCGTTCACCTCCGTGACACCGGGGGCCGACCATGCCGCGTCCTCGACGAGGTTCCGTTCGCTCCAGCTAGGCACCTTCCCAGTGAGCGTCACAGTCCCGTTGTCCGTCTGAATCGAGATTCCCGCTGCGTCGAGTTCAGCCGTGCGTGCCAGTGCCTTTGCGATCTTCTCACGCACCGCGTAGGACTGAACGCGCGGCTTGATCGAGATCTTGTTGGTCAGTCCTCTGACGCCCGCGACGTTGTGAACGTCGTGGTCCGCGGCCTTCTTCTGATAGTGCCAGCCGACCTCGCCGTTGAGGGTGACCCAGCCATCTTCGACCATTAGGGTGATGCAATCCTTCGGAACCGCCGCATCGGACGCGAGGCTCTGCAGTGCGCGGTCGGCGATCGTCTCGTCCGCCCAGCGGTCTTCGCTGCGCAGCTGGACCTCGATCTCCTCGGCGATGGCCTTTACGCCCTTGACGCGTTCGGCCGCCCTGTCAGCGGCGCGCTTCTCCCAGTAAGTCGGCACATGACCGCTGAGGGTCACCACGCCGTTAGATGCCGTCACGCCGATGTGGCTGGCGTCAATGGAAGGCTCCCAATCCAATTCGTCGATCACTGCCTGCTGGAGTTGCTTGTCGTCCATGGCGATGCGCCTCTTCTCGAACATGGCGTCGCTCAACTCGGCGGATGCCAGGCTGGACGCGTCGTTCCGGCTATTGACGCTAATCGGCGAGGCCGAACTGACCTAGTGCCGAGTGGCCTGATCCACGAGGTCGAGCGGCCTGAACGCGCGACGAGCCGATCAATGGCGGCGCGACTCCCACGGGCTGGCTCGCCCGTCCGCTTGGTCCGCGAGGAGGGTAACGGACATTCAGGCCGTCCGGCCCTACCGTTGGTCGACGACAATAACACCATGAGCATCAGACGCTTGTCAGCGGACCGAGCTGTGATGGCACCGGTTGACCGTGCACAGGATCGAGGTTGCCCCACATGACCGTCGAAACATCCACTTGGGTAACGAAGAAGGGCCTCGCCCAGATGCTCAAGGGCGGCGTCATCATGGACGTCGTCACGCCCGATCAGGCCAAGATCGCGGAGGACGCCGGCGCGGTCGCCGTGATGGCGCTCGAGCGCGTCCCCGCCGACATCCGCAAGGACGGCGGGGTCGCCCGCATGTCCGACCCCGAGATGATCATCGGGATCATGGATGCGGTGACCATCCCAGTCATGGCCAAGGCCCGCATCGGCCACTTCGTCGAGGCCCAGGTGCTCGAGGCGCTCGGCGTCGACTATATCGACGAGTCGGAGGTCCTGACCCCGGCGGACGAGTCCAATCACATCGACAAGCACGCGTTCAAGATCCCGTTCGTCTGTGGCTGCCGAAACCTCGGCGAGGCGCTCCGCCGGATCAACGAGGGCGCGGCGATGATGCGGACGAAGGGCGAGGCGGGGACCGGCAACATCGTCGAGGCCGTCCGCCAGCTTCGCGACGTACTCGCCGACATCCGCCGCCTCCAGGGCATGCGCGAGGACGAGCTGTTCGTCGCGGCAAAAGAGCTCCAGGCACCGTACGAGCTCGTCAAGCAGGTGGCTGCCAAGGGCAAGTTGCCGGTCGTGAACTTCGTTGCCGGCGGGATCTCGACGCCGGCCGACGCGGCGCTCGTCATGCAGCTCGGCGCAGAGGGCGTCTTCGTCGGCTCGGGGATCTTCAAGAGCGAGGATCCCGCCCGGATGGCCAACGCCATCGTCCAGGCCACGACCTTTTTCGACGATGCCAAGAAGATCGCCGAAGTGTCCAAGGGCCTTGGTGCCCCGATGCGCGGCATCGCCCTCGAGGAGATCCCCGAGCAGGAGCGCCTGGCGGTCCGCGGCGCCTGACTCGTGACCCGAATACCAGGGCCGCTGCCTGATACTCGCTCAGCCTCGACCCAGGACCGGCGCAATACACTCTGACCGCGCGGCGGCCCGCTCGAGGAGCGAGACGACCTCCTCGTCCGAAATCTGGGCG
>JANMPL010000033.1:0-2496 GCA_031369845.1 Chloroflexota bacterium | reverse complement strand
CAGCAGCTTCACGTGGCCACGCTCAACATCCTCAACCTCGCCGATCGCTGGTCCGAGCGCCTGCCGCTGATCCTGGCCGACATGAGTGCCCTCCAACCGGACGTGCTCGGCATCCAGGAATGCGTCTACCCGATGCAGCAGGATCGGCTGATCGGGGCGGCGGGCGAGGCCCGATACGCGGCTGTCCGTGGTTGGGCCGGTCGGCCCGAGTACGGGAATTCGCTGCTCCTCCGGACGTCGCTCGCGGCCACGGACGATGGCCGCGTGGATCTCGGGCTGAACCGGGCGGCTCATCGGGCGACAGTAAGCCTGCCCGACGGCCCGACCATCGCGATCACCGTCACCCATCTCCACCACAAGGAGCCCGACGAGGGTCTTCGCGATGACCAGGCGCGGCAGCTCCTCGAGTGGATCGAGGCCGCGCCGGCCGTCGACGCACAGATCGTGATGGGCGACTTCAATGCAGACCCCGCCGAACCGACCTACGCTCGTATGGGCGCCGCCGGGTTCAGGTCCTCGTACGCGGAGGCGAACGGCGCGGAGCCAGCCGTTACGTGGCCGTCGGGGCTTCAGGCGCCGGCGATGGACACGGACGGCCATCCGAGGTGCCTCGACTACATCTGGGTCCGCGGCGCGGTCGCAGTGGAATCCGCCCGTCTCGTGTTTGACCGGCCGGATCCGGAGGACCCGACGCTCTATCCATCCGATCATCTCGGCATCTCCGCCCACCTGGCGATCGGGTAGGAGAGGCGATGGCGCTGCGGCTGGCTCATCGTGGTGACTGGCGTCGGGCGCCGGAGAATACGCTCGCTGCGTTCCTCGCGGCCATTGCCGTGCCGGGCTGCGATGGGCTCGAATTCGACGTTAGGGCGGCCGCGGACGGGGTCCCGGTCGTGATCCATGACGAGACACTCGAGCGGGTCCAGGGAGTGAAGGCACGAGTCGACGAGCTCACGGCGGAAGCCCTCGAGCGCCACGGCGTGCCGAGCCTGGCGGACGTGCTCGGCGCGGTCCCGCGTCGCGCGTTCCTCGACGTCGAGTTCAAGGGCTACCCGGGCCGCGGCGCGGTCGACGTGCTGACCGCCGGCCGAGGTCCGGGCCTCGAGCGAGCGGTCATATCGTCGTTCGAGCCGGACGCGCTCGAGAAGGTCGGGCGGCTGGCCCCGTCGTGGCCGCGGTGGCTCAACGCAATCGACCTCTCGGACGAGTCGATAAGCCTCGCCACCGATCTGGGCTGCCGTGGCATCTCTGTCGCCTGGCAAGCCATCGACCCGAAATCGCTGGCACGCGTCCGGGCCGCCGAGCTCGACCTTGCTGCGTTCACCGTTCGCAACCGACCGACCTACGGCCGGCTCGAGCGCCTCGGCGTCAACGCCATCTGCGCTGAAGGACCCGCCCTCGACGGTCGTGCGGGGCGCTGAGGAGGGACTGCGATGATAGCCACCGATCGGGCCGATCTTGTCGTCGTCGGGGCGGGCACCGTCGGCGGGTGGGCTTCGTATTTCGCCAAGACCGATGGACTCGGGCGGGTCGTGGTTCTGGAGAAGGGACTGACCGGCCAGGGTGCCAGCTCGCGGGCCGCCGGGGTGGTGCGAGCCCAGGGTGGGACGCCGGCGACGGTCGCCCTCGGGCGCTGGACGATCGACTTCTACAACGGCCAGCGAGCGGCCATCGGGACTGACTCGGGGTTCCGCGAGCTCGGCTACCTCATCCTCGCCGTGACCGAGGACGACGAGCGTGCTGGTCGCGAGCGGGTCGACATGCAGCGCGGCGAGGGCCTGGACGTCCGCTGGCTGTCGGCCGACGAGGCCACCAAGGTGATCCCGACTCTTGCCGCGGAGGGCCACCGCGGCGGCAGCTTCATCGAGACGGATGGCTATATCGACCCGCCGCGGAACGTCCGCGCGTATTCGCTCGCGATGCAGGGGGCCGGCGTCGAGCTCCGGGAGCGGACCGCCTTCACGGGGCTCATCCTCGAGCGCACGTCGGTAGGCGCGTCGCACGTCGTCGGCGTGGAGACGTCGGCCGGACCGATCGCCACGGAGCGGGTGCTCCTGACCGGCGGACCGTCATTGCGATCGGTCGGACGGATGGCCGGGCTCCGGATCCCGGCAGGCGCCGCCCGCCACACGGTGTGCGTCCTCGAGCCTCACGACGCGTTCGACGTCGAGCGGATGCCGATGGTTTTCGACATCGGCGAAGGCATCTACTGGCGCCTGGAAGAGGGCGGGCTGCTCTTCGGATGGAGCGATCCGGACGAGGCGCCCGGAGAGGCGCGGTCGATCAACTGGCCAATGTACAAGAAGGTCCGCGAGCGACTCGGCGCGCTCGTCCCGGTCACGCGCGGCCTCGGCATCCGCAAGATCTGGGCGGCGACGATCGACTACACGCCCGACCACCTCCCGATCGTCGGTCCGGCTTTGACGCCGGACGGCCGCCGAATCGACGGTGTCACGATCGCCTCGCCCGGCGGTCACGGGATGATGTGGGGCCCCG
>JANMPL010000023.1:0-5068 GCA_031369845.1 Chloroflexota bacterium | reverse complement strand
AGCCTCGTGCCGACCCTGCTGTCGGCGTAGATGCCGGGGATCTGGCGGCGCTCGGTCCGGTCCGTTACGCCGAGGACGTAGCGATGCTGCTCGGCGAACACCTCCAGGGTGGAGTCGGCGCCGTCGATGTCGCCGATGATGATGATTCCGTCGGCGTGCGATCGCTCGAACATCGAGCCGTAGGTGAGCGCGACGTCGGGGCGATAGTCGACGTGACCTAGGAACAGTCGGTAGTCGCGTGCCTGAGCCGCGGCGTTGATGCCGCGCAGAATCTGGGTATGGAACGGATCGGAGATGTCGCGAGCGATCACGCCAAGGAGTGAGCTGCGGCTGCCACGGAGCCCGCGCGCCAGGAGGTTTGGCTTGTAGCCCATCTCCGCCGCTGCCGCGAGCACACGCTGGCGGGTCTCGTCGCGGATCGGAACGCCGGACTCCCGCCCATTGAGGATCCGCGAGACGGTCGTGATCGAGACGCCGGACGCCTGCGCAACATCACGCAGGGTCACCGACCCCCCGGGTGTCCGGCTTCGATCAAGCGAACTCAGAGGTGGGCTCCGTTCGACGATGTCACGGGTCTCCGAGGCCGCGTTCGGACCCGTCGGAACGCTTGACTCGCGTTCGCCGCCGAGTCTATTCTGCCGAGGCTTATCGTCAAGCGCAATCGTTAAGCCCCAACGATGAGCACGACTGCGGAGCGGCGGGTTCGGAGGAGCCAGTGACTTTTCCCAGCTTCGACCTGACGGGCCAGACCGCGCTCGTCACCGGAGCCGCCCGCGGCCTGGGCCGGGCAATCTCTCTCGCCCTCGCCAACGCCGGGGCCGACGTGGCTCTCGGCCTCCTCGATCCAACCTCGGCCGAGGACCTCGAGGCCGAGATCCGTTCGATGGGCCGGCGCTCGCTGCGGGTCCCGATGGACGTCCGCAAGCTCGACCAGATCACGGCGGCCGTCGACCGTGTGGCAGCCGAGTTCGGGCGGCTCGACATCCTCGTCAACAACGCCGGCCTCGGCCCCGCGAATCTCGCCGAGGACGTCAACGAAGCCGACTTCGATCTGACGTTCGATGTCAACGTCAAGGGCGTCTATTTCGCCAGCCAGGCCGCTGGCAGGGTGATGATCCGCCAAGGGCACGGGCGGATCATTCACCTCAGTTCGCAGGCCGGCTTCATCGCCCTCCCGACCGAGTCGGTGTACTGCATCAGCAAGGCTGCGGTCGCCCACCTGGCGCGCTGCCTCGCGATCGAATGGGGCCAGCACGGCATCACGGTGAACGCCGTCGCGCCCACGTTCATCCGCACCGACGGCACGGCCCCGGACCTCGCCGACCCGGCCTTTGAGGCTGAGGTCAAGGAGCGGATCGCCGGTCTCCACCGGATCGGTGAACCGGTCGATGTGGCCGGAGCGGTCGTCTTCCTCGCCTCACCGGCCGCGTCGCTCATCACCGGGACGACCCTCCTCGTGGATGGCGGCTGGACGGCTCGTTGAGCACGGAGCCGGACGGCCAGTTCACCACGGTCTTCGGGCGCGTGCTCGTCGAGGAGCTCCCGCTGATCCTGCCGCGGCCGTATCTCGTCGTGACGATGGCGGACCTGTGGCCGCGCTTCGAGCCGTCGCTCGCCGGCCCCGGGCTGGCCGGCGTCCACCTCGTCGAGACCCTCGACCTGGACGAGCTGCAGCGGATCGTCGAGGGGCTGCCGGACTGCCGATCGGTCGTCGGGCTGGGTGGCGGCCAGGCGGTCGACGTGGCGAAGTTCTTCGCCTGGACCCGCGGCCTGCCGATCTTCCAGGTGCCGACGGCGATGACGGTCAATGCGCCGTTCGGCCATCGGTCCGGGCTCCGTGACCGGGGCAACGTCCGCTACCTGGGCTTCGCGGTCCCGGAGGCCGTCTACGTCGATTTCGACGTGATCCAGAGCGCTCCGCCCCTGCTCAATCGGAGCGGCGTGGGCGACATCCTCTGTTACCACACCGCCCACGGCGACTGGCGAATCGCCCGGGACGAGGGTCGTGAAGAGGCACGCTGGCCGTACGACCAGGGCCTCGTCGATGAGGCGCGGCTCCGTCTCAACGACGTGCTCGCCCACCTCGACGACATCCACGAGGTCAACGAGTCCGGGATCCGAACGCTCATGCTGGCCCATCGCTGGGGCGGCGCCACATTCCATAATTCCGGCTGGAACCCGCGCCATATCGAGGGTGTCGAGCACTTCCTCTTCTACAACCTGGAGCGGCTGACCGGCCGCCACTTCATCCACGGCCAACCGGTCGGGCTCGGGATCTACGCGGGTTCGATCCTCCAGGACAATGAGCCGGACGCGATGCTCGCAGCGCTGGTCAGTGTCGGTGTCGACATCCGCCCGGAGGCGATGGGCGTGACGTGGGAGGACGTCGGCGAGGCCCTTCGGACATTGCCCGCGTTCGTCCGTCAGGCCGGCCTGTGGTTCTCGGTCGCGGACGCCCGCCCGATCGGCGAAGACGTAGTCGCCGCGGTCCGCGACGGCGTGACCAGCGCGTACGGGCCCTGGACAGCCGAGCGGTGAAGGTCGGCATCACTCTGCCCCAGGGCTGCGATCGCGAATACCTCGGCGTGGACCCGGCGGTCGCCTGGGAGCGGACCGTCGAGACAGCTCGCCGCGCCGAGGAGCTAGGTTTCGAATCGCTCTGGGTCTATGACCATATGCAGGTCGACCCGCCGCCCGAGGAGGCTCCAATCTTCGAGCCGATCGTCGAGCTCGCGGCGATCGCGATGGCGACATCCCGCGCCAGACTCGGTCACCTCGTCCTCGCCGCCGCCTATCGGAACGCCGGCCTGACGGCCAAGGCGATCTCGACGATCGACGTGATCAGCGGAGGGCGCGCGGAGCTGGGGATCGGGGCGGGTTGGAAGGAAGATGAGTGGCTGGCCTACGGCTACGGCTTCCCAGGGGCGCCGGAGCGGTTGGCGATCCTCGCCGATCATCTCGAGATCATCAGCCGGATGCTCTCCCCGGGACGGGCGACGTACGACGGCCGCCATGCCCACGTGATCGACGCGATCCATGAGCCGAAGGGCCTCCAGAAACCGCGGCTTCCGATCGTCGTCGGCGGCAACGGTCCGAAGGTGACCTGGCGACTCGCCGCGCGCTTCGCCGACGAGCTCAACCTCGACGCGCTCATGCCCGACGAGGTCGAACGGGCACTGCCAGTGATTGCCGAACGCTGCACCGAGGCGGGGCGCGATCCGGCCTCGCTGCGGGTCTCCGTCCACGTTTGGGGCCGGCCGGACGCGGCACCGGGGCCGGCGCGGCGCCAGCGGCTCCGCGATTACGAGGGGCTCGGTCTCAGTCGAACGATCCTGCAGGGCTTCGCGGCCGTCTCGGACGAGCGCCTCCTCGACGGCATCGCCGACGATGCGTCGGCGGTCGGCCTGCTCAGCTGATTCCGGCGAACAGGTCCGACTCCGGGAACGTCGTCTCGACCCGTGACTCGCGCAGGATGTAGGTCTCCTTCGCCCAGAACTCGCGCCAGCCGTCGAGGCCGAACTTCATGAACGGGCTGTCGTCGGAGATCTGGGTGACGTGGCGGCGGATCGCCTCCCACTTGAGGTCGACCGTGGCGCCGATGTCGATCCAGGTCGTGATCGTCTCGTCCGGGACGAGCATCTTTGCCATCCGCGCCTCGAATTCCGCCTGCTGCTCTGGGGTAACGTCCTTAGGCGGCAGCCAGAAGCTGTCCGCGCCTAGTTCCGCGAGCCGATCGTTCATCGTCTTGCGGACTGAGGCTGGGATCGCCAGCTCGTAGAGCTTGGCCGGTGCCCACGGCTCCAGGCCGGCCTCGGTCTGCTCTGGGTACCAGCTGGCGTCGCCGGCTCGCGGAAAGGCCCGAACCGTCACGTCGTGCGTCCGGATGTGGTCGGGGTGCCCGTAGCCGCCGAAGTCGTTGTACGTCGTGACGACGTCCGGTCGGTTCTTCCGGATGAGCCAGGTGAGGCGACGCGCGGCCTCGTCGAGATCGGCCTGCCAGAACGAGCGAGGGTCCTGGTTGCCCGCGTCGTCCATCATCCCGGAGTCGCGGTAGCCGAGGTTCTCCCACTCGGTCAGGCCGAGCACGCCCAGCGCCGACTCGAGCTCCGCGGCGCGTGTCTCGGCGCGCCGCCGGTGGTTGTCAGGGGTGTCGAGCTCGGGCACGACGATCTCGCCGAGCTCCCCGCGCGTGCACGTGACGAGCACGACGCGGTGGCCGGCCCGGATGGCCTTGGCCATCGTGCCGCCGGTCCCGATGGTCTCGTCGTCGGGGTGAGCGTGAACGGTCATCAGCGTGAGGGGGCGGGATTCAGGCATACCACGATCGTAGCCGGGAGCGGCGGAAGGGGTCGGCTGCCGGGGCGCGGCGACGCCCGCTACCATCGGTGAATGTCCAGCCAGCCGACCGGTCCGCTCGCCGGCCTTCGCGTCGTCGACTGCTCAACGGTCCTCGCCGGGCCGTACTGCACGATGCTCCTGGCCGACCTCGGGGCCGACGTCGTCAAGGTCGAGCCGCCCGAGGGCGACGCGACGCGGGGCTGGGGCCCGCCGTGGGTCGGCAGCGAGGCCGACGGTACGCGAACCGCCGCCTATTACCTCGCCGTCAACCGCAACAAGCGCAGCATCCGCCTCGACTTGAAGCAGCCCGACGGCGCGGCGGTGCTGCGGCGGCTGCTCGCCGGGGCCGACGTGCTCGTCGAGAACTTCCGATCCGGCGGCCTCGCCCGACTGGGCTTCAGCGACGACGATCTCCGCGCCATCAATCCGGGTCTCGTTCATCTCGCGATCACGGGTTACGGCTCGACGGGGCCCGACGCCGAACGCCCGGGCTACGACTTCGTCATCCAGGCGGTCTCGGGGCTGATGTCGATCACCGGGGCGTCCGACGAGGACGGCGGTAGCCCGGCGAAGGTCGGTGTCGCGATCGCCGACGTCATCGCCGGGCTCCAGGGCGCGGTCGCGGTCCTGGCCGCGCTGGCCGCCCGCGATCGGGGCTCGGCGGCCGGTCAGCGGGTCGACGTCTCGCTGCTTGCGTCGACGCTCGCGATCCTCGTCAACCAGGCACAGA
>JANMPL010000017.1:0-15697 GCA_031369845.1 Chloroflexota bacterium | reverse complement strand
CCGGCCAGGTCACGATCGGCGCTACGCCCTCGACGGCTCGAAGCTCGCGGCGCTCGGCTGGCGGAACCGGACGGCCTTCGCCGAGGGCCTCGCCACCACGATCGACTGGTTCCTGGCCAACGAGGCCTGGTGGCGCGCGGCAAAGTCGGGCGACTGGGACGCCTACTACGAGCGCCAGTACGGGTCGCGCCTCGCGCACGGCCAGGCCGTCGCCGAGACCGGCGTGTCGTCGGAGGCCTGACAGGGGTGCGGGTCGCTGTCACCGGGGCCGGTGGTCGGCTCGGCCGAGCCATCGTCGTCGCGCTCCAGGACGCGCCCTTCACGGGCCTCGCTGGTCCGATTGCCTGGGATCGAGCGGCCTTCGACCTCGACGCTCCCGAGAGCATCCACGGGCTGCTCGAGCGCGACCGACCGGAGGCGGTCATTCATACGGCAGCGTGGACCGACGTCGATGGCTGCGCCCGAGATCCCAAGACCGCTCGTCGCCGCAACGCCGAGGCCGTGCACGTGCTCGCTGAGGCGACGGCCGCACGTGACATCGACCTGGTCCACGTCAGCACGAACGAAGTCTTCGATGGCCGGCGAACCGATGGACGGGGGTATACGCCGGACGACCGAACGAACCCGATCAATCCGTACGGATCCTCGAAGCTCGAAGGCGAGATTGTCGCCACCGCGGCATATCGCGCGCGGAAGGCCCAACTCGGGATCGTCCGGACGGCCTGGCTGTACGGGCCGCCCGGCAACGACTTCCCGTCGAAGATCCTCGCCGCGGCGGAGCGTGCGCGGGCGGCGGAGGAGCCACTTCGCCTCGTCGCGGACGAGTTCGGGTCGCCGACGTTCGCGCAGGACGTCGCTGAGGCGCTCGTTGAGCTCCTCGGCTCCGGCGACGTCGGTGGCATTCACCACATCGTGAACAACGGCAGCGCGTCGAGGGCGACGTGGGCGCGTGAGCTGTTCACCCGCGTCGGGCTGGCGGTCGAGATCGACGAGGTTCCGGCGTCGACCTGGGCCCGGGCGTCGACCCCGCCGGCGTGGGGCGTCCTCGACCCCACGCCGTTTCCCGGCGGGGAGCCGCTGCGGTCGTGGCCCGATGCCCTCGCCGATTACGTCCCGACGCTTCTCCGCCAGCTGGCGGCCGGCGCAGCCGCCAGCGAGGCCCCCCGGTGACCGATCGTGCCTCGTCGATCGAAGGCGTGCGGTTCGGCGCGGTTCCGCGTCACGCGGACACGCGCGGGTCGTTCCGCGAGCTGTGGCGCGCCTCCGCCTTCCCGACGTTGACCTCGGCCGAAACGGGCGCGCCGGAGGGGTCCGAGCCACGGTTCGTCCAGGCCAACCTCTCGACGTCGGCCCGGGGCGTCCTCCGCGGGCTCCACTACCACCGCCGCCAGCTCGACTATTGGGTCGTGGCCTCCGGACGGGCGCTTGTCGCGCTCGTCGACATCCGGCCGGTGCTGGCCGCGACCGGCGACCGGCCGATCGTCGAGACGCACGAGCTCGGGGCCGACGACTGGGTGATCATCCCGGCCGGCGTGGCTCACGGCTTTCTAGCGCTCGAGCCGCTCGACATGCTCTATCTGGTCACGAACGAGTTCGACGGGGCGGATGAGCTCGGGTTTGCCTGGGACGATCCAGCGGTCGGGGTTTCGTGGCCCGCCATCGAGGGGACGCCCGACGGTCGCCCGATCCTGTCCGACCGGGACAAGACGAACCCCTCCCTCGCGGAGCTCGTGGCCGGCCTGCGCTGAGGCAAGCGGCGCCCGACGGCCCCGAGGCCGGGCGCGGCCGTGCGCACCCCTCCGCACCCATCCTCCCGCCACCGTACCGTTCTGCAGCCCGATGGGGCCATACCTGCCGGGACCATCCCGCGATTGTTCCGGGCCGCTCCAGGGGCGACGCTTCCGATGCACTCATCCGACCCCCAGGTCGATCCGCTCGGGAGCTCATGTTGCGCAAATCAGTCTTCGCCGTCGTCCTCGCCCTGGTCGCCATGCTCGGCGCCTACGGTCCGGTCGCGGCTGCCCAGACCAGCACGGCCAAGGTCGTGATCATCGTCGGGGCGACACACGGTGACACCGCCAAATACCGCTCGAACGCCGACGAGCTTTACGCGGAAGCGATCCAGCACACGCCGAACGTCATCCGGGTCTACAGCCCGAACGCCACGTGGGCTGCCGTCAAGGCTGCGACCACCGGCGCGAACGTCGTCATCTACCTCGGTCACGGCAATGGCTGGCCAAGCCCCTACACCTACGATCCGAACTACACGACAAAGGACGGGTTCGGGCTCAACGCGGCCGCTGGTCAGGGCGACTACAACAACAAGTATTACGGCGAGCCGTACATCCGGACGCTCGACCTTGCCCCGAATGCAATCGTGTTCTTCCACCACCTCTGCTACGCGTCCGGCAACTCTGAATCCTCGAGCAACAACCCGCCGCTGAGCGTCGCCAAGCAGCGCGTCGACAACTACGGCTCGGCCTTCCTCGCCGCCGGCGCGTCGGCCGTGATCGCCGATGGCCACAGCCACACCGGCTACTACCTGCGGGCACTGTTCACGACCGCCCAGCCGCTCTCTCAGCTATGGCGCGGGGCCCCGAACTATCACGGCCACGACATCACGTTCACGCCGACGCGGAGCACGGGGACCGCAGTCCTCGACCCCGACAACGGCGGCGGGAGCCCGTCGGGCTATTACCGCTCGATCGTGGGCAACCTGACCGTGATGTCCCAGCAGGTTCTCGGCGTGAAATTGCCGCCGGGCGTGCGCGGGGCTCCGGGTGTGACGATCGTCCCGGACCATGCCACGGTAGGGACTGCGGCAGTGACGTCGCCGCGGACGCGCAACCCGACGTCGACCACGAGCCGGACTCTCAGGCTCGTCGCCCGATAGCCTTTCGGCCCGCTGCCGAGACCCGCGGGCCTGAGCCCGGGACCGCACCGGACGCCACCGTACCCCTCTCGACCGGGACCATCGTCACCGTTGTCCCCACGACTGCCGAGGCGTAGGGTGACCGTCTCGCCGCTCACCGCGAGACCTTTCGAGGGACCACGTGACCTTCCGTCGACCCACGCCACGAACGCCCGGCCGCCCCTCGCGTCCTGAGGGGCAGCGCGCCGCGTCACGAGCGGGACAACGTGGTGCGGCGGCCTTCGTGGCGTGCATACTCCTGGCCCAGCTCTTCATTGGCGCACCCGTCCTGGCGCGCAACCCGGCCAGCGCACCGATCGACGCGGCGGCGGACCAGGCTCCCGAGCCCAGCGAGCTCCAGCCGGGCATCCATTACGAGGATGCGCTGGCCCACGCCGACGATCGGATCGACTTCACGCCCGGCGGCCGGGTGACCGTCGGCTTCCGGCCCCGCGCCGACGACACGTGGGACGTCGGGGGTCGGGCGCCGCGCGCACTTCCCGCCGGGTCCGCGTCCGGACGCGACATGACGCCGAGCAAGCCGGCCGCCACGCCCGCTACCAAGCCCAGCGCGGAGCCCAGTGTCGGCGCCGAACCGAGCCCTACCGCCGCAGCCCCGTTCGACGCCCCCGCCATCGACCCCTCCGAGGTTCCCGCCGCCGACGGCGCATCGGCCGTCCTCACCCCGGCCGCCGACCCGCTCGGGGTCGATGGAACGCGTCTCCGCCGCCAGGTCATGGGCTTCCTCCCGTACTGGGAGGTCAGCGACGCCGTCCTCGACTACGAGCTCCTGTCGACGATCGCCTACTTCAGCGTCGGTGCCGACAAGAACGGCAACCTCCTCAAGCTCGACCCCGACGGAACACCGACGACCGGCTGGGGCGGCTGGACCAGTTCGCGGATGACCTCGATCATCAACGCCGCCCACACGAAGGGCACGCGAGTTGTCCTGACGATCTCGGTGTTCGCCTGGTCGAGCGGCCAGGCCGCGCTGCAGGGGGCGCTCCTCGGCAACCCGGCCGCCCGCCAGAACCTCGCGGTACAGGCGGCGGACGCCGTCCGTGCTCGCGGCGCCGACGGGATCAACCTCGATTTCGAGCCGATCGCCTCCGGCTATGCCGACGAGTACACGCTCTTCGTCCGAGCGGTACGGGCCGAGCTCAACAAACGGGCGGCCGGCTATCAGCTGACGTTCGACACGACCGGCTACATCGGCAACTACCCGATCGAGGCCGCCACGGCGCCGGGCGGAGCCGACGCGATCTTCATCATGGGCTACGACTATCGGACGGCCGGGTCGGGCTATGCGGGCTCGATCGACCCACTGTCAGGCCCTGCCTACGACCTCCAGGACACGGTCAACGCCTACGCCGCTCGCGTGGCGCCATCAAAGCTGATCCTCGGGGTCCCCTGGTACGGGCGAGCCTGGTCGACCGTCTCGGACGCGGTCAACGCCAAGACCCAGACCGGAACGAAGTACGGGGCCTCAAACAGCGTCCTCTATGACACCGCCGCCGACTACGCCAAGCAATACGGCCGGCGGTGGGACAGCCGCGAGCAGAGCCCATGGATCGCCTACCAGCGCCAGAACTGCTCCACGACGTACGGCTGCGTCACGACCTGGCGCCAGGTCTACTACGACGACGCCGAGTCGCTCATGAGGCGCTACGACATGATCAACCGGATGGGCCTCCGAGGCACCGGGATCTGGGCACTCGGGTATGACGCCGACCGCGTCGAGTTGCGCCAGGCCATCGCCGCGAAGTTCCTCAGCGACGGGACCTTGCCGCTCGCCGGCGTCCGGGCCTTCGCCCCGAGCCAGACGACCGAGACATTCACCGTCTCGTGGGTCGGATCCGACGAGAGCGGCGTCCTCGACTACGACACACAAGTCTCGATCCACGGTGGACCATGGCACGATTGGCTCATCCACACGAAGGCGACGAGCGCCTCCTACGCCGGCGCCGACACGTACGGTTATGCCTTCCGCGTCCGTGCCCGCGACACTCAGGGCAACGTCGGGGCCTGGGACGTTGCCAGCGTGTACCACCCCAAGGTCGCTCTCGCGCCGGGCAACTTCGGGAAGGTCGTCGCATCGAGCGTGAACATCCGCTCGGGCGCAGGCCTCTCGAAGCCGCTGGTCACGACGGCGGCTGCCGGTACGATCCTCGCCGTCACGGGCGGGCCGGTCAGCGCCGACGGCTACACGTGGTACGAGGTCAGCCTCCCGATCAGGGAGTGGGCGCCGGTCGCCGGCGTCCGGACGAGTGTCTGGGTGGCGACCAGCAGCAGCTCGAGCACGCTCGTCGCGGCAGTCGGTGCTCCCAACTCCACGGTCGTCGACCTGCCTGCGAGCGTCGCCCCGGCAGCGGGCGCCCGGTTCGTCGGAATCAATCCTGCCCGCCTCCTGGACACGCGCTTCGGAGTCGGCCTGTCCGGTCCGTTCGCGACCGGCGCGGCACGGACCTTCCCCGTCGCGGGCCGTGGCGGGGTCCCGGCGAATGCGGTCGCCGTCACCGGCACGCTCACGGTCGTCGGCCAGACAAGTGCAGGCTATGTCAGCCTCGGGCCGTCCGCGGCGACCGTCGCTCGATCCTCCGTCGTCAACGCCCCGCTCGGCGACGTCCGGGCCTCCGGACTGACCGTCAAGCTGGGCGCGGGCGGTTCGTTGGCCGCCCTGTGGAGCGGCGCCGTTGGCTCCCGGGCGAACCTCATCCTCGACGTCAGCGGCTACTTCGTGCCCGGGGCGAGCGGTGCGACGTACGTGCCACTGACGCCAGCCCGGATTCTCGACACGCGGACCGGCAGCGGCCTGGCCGGCCTGTTCACCTCCGGCGCCCCGCGCTCCTTCGCGGTCCGGGGTCGCGGCGGTGTTCCGGCCGGCGCCGTGGCCGTGACCGGCAACCTGACCGTCGTCGCGCCGACGAGCGGCGGCTATCTCTACATCGGCCCCGTCGCCGCGTCGTTGCCACCCAGCTCGAGTCTCAACGTCCTCAAAGGCGACACCCGCGCGGCGTCGGTGACCGTCAAGCTCGACGGTAGCGGCAGGCTGGGGGTCGTTTGGCGGGGCTCGGTCGGGGCGAAGGCCCACGTCCTGTTCGATATCACCGGCTATTTCGTCAACAGCTCCGCCGGCGCGACCTACTACCCGCTCGACCCGGCGCGGGTCCTCGACACGCGCGTGGCCAACGGTCTTGCAGGTCCGTTCGACAGAAACGTCGTCCGGACGTTCCAGGCGACCGGTCGCGGGACGGTCCCGGTCAACGCTGTCGCCCTGACAGGCGGCGCAACGGTCGTGCTGCCGTTGGCGAGCGGCTGGCTGATCGTCGGCCCATCCGGTACGGCGTTGGGCGCCACGTCGACGATCAACCTCCCGAAGGGCGACATCCGGGCGAACGGGCTGACGGTTCGGGCGGGTGCGGGGGGCGGCCTCGGGGCGGTGTTCAAGGGATCGACGGGTGCGTCGGCCAACGTGATCTTCGACATCACGGGTTACTTCCGCTGAGCACGCAGGACGGGACGATCGGGCGGGTTTCGGGCGCGGCGGCCGGGACTACACTGGCCCCGACCATGACGACCCCGCGCCGCGAGGCAACCGCAGCAACCCTCTTGACCCGCGCGCCAGACCCACGCCCCGCGCCGGCTCAGCCGGCGCCCGCCCAAGGGGCCGGAACGTGGGTCATCGTGCCGACGTACAACGAAGCGGAGAACGTCCGGACGATCTCGGCCGGGATTCTCGAGAGCCTGCCTGGAGCAACCGTCCTCGTGGTCGACGACGGATCGCCCGACGGCACGGGCCAGATCGCGGACGAACTGGCCGCCGCCGACCCCAGGATCCGCGTCCGCCACCGGCCCGAAAAACAGGGTCTCGGGCGGGCCTACCTCGATGGCTTCGGCGTAGCCCTCGCCGGCGGGGCGGAGGTCGTCGTGCAGATGGACGCCGACTGGTCGCACGACCCGGCAGCGCTGCCATCCCTGATCGCCCCGATCGCCGACGGAACGGCCGACCTCGTCATCGGGTCGCGCTACACGAAGGGCGGTGGGGTCGTCGACTGGGGTCTCGGTCGACGGATCATCTCGCGCGGTGGCAGCATCTTCGCCCGAAGCGTCCTGCGCCTCGGGCCGCGGGACCTCACCGGCGGGTTCAAGGCCTGGCGAGCCTCGACGCTTGTGGCCATTCCGTTCGGCGGCGTCCACGCCGGCGGCTACGTCTTCCAGATCGAGATGACGTTCCGGACATCGCGCCTCGGGGCGCGCGTCGCCGAGACGCCGATCACCTTCCGCGACCGGCGGGTCGGCCAGTCGAAGATGAGCCGCCGAATCGTCGTGGAGGCGCTCGTCGTCGTCGTGACCCTTCGGGCCGAGGAGCTCGCCGGCCGATTGCCCGGTCGTCGCCCGCGGCCGATCGCCGGGGTTCCCGAACTCGCTTCCACGCCGGCTCCGGTCGACCGCATCGGGACCGAGATCCCCCGCCCGTCGGCGCTCGACACACCGGCGGCCGGCGAGGGCCGGTGACCCAGGCGTCCCACGCGCCTCTCGGCTCCGCCGACGCGAGTCGCGCGGCAGGTCGGGTTCCCGGCGTTCGGGTCGTCCTCGACGCGCGCCCGCTCCAGGAGCCGGACCGCGCGCCTCTGACGGCCCTTTACCTCGACGGGCTGCTCGGCGCGTTCAACGCGGAGCCGCTCAGTGGCGAGTCGTTCGCCCTCCTCCTTGGATCCGACCTGGACGACCCGACCGAGCGCTTCGAGCACTTGTCCGTCGTCGGCCGTCGCCTCATGCCACCGACGCGACTCCTGCGCTCCGCGGTGCTGACGGTCGATCCGTTCCTGCTCTCGGGGGCCTCGCTTGGGGCCGCTTGGCGGGCGGACCGAGGCGGCGCCGCCGGCGCCGTGTATCACGCCGTCGGCGGGTCCATTCCGCTCGTCACGGGCCTGCCGCTCGTCGTGACGCTGCTCGACCTCGCGCCGTGGGAACTGCCCGGTGCGTACCAGCGCGGTACGGCGTCGCGGTTCGGCCAGCGGCTGCGGGCGAGGCTCCTCCGCGACGCCGCGGCCGTGATCGTCGGAACCGCGGCGGTCGGCGCGTCGGCTCGACGGCTGCTCCACATTCCTCGGCACCGGATCCGGGTCGTCGCCCTGGCACCCCGCCCGGCCTTTCGATACGAGGCCGGCGCGACGTCGTCTGGCACAGCCGGGGCGCGCGCCAGCCGGGATCAGCGCGCCGAACGCGAGCGCCTCGGCCTGCCGGAACGCTACGTCATCTATTCGGGGCGGTACGACGCGCGCCAGGACCTCGGGACGTTGCTCCGGGCACTCGCCGAGCTGGCCGCCGCCGGCCGCCCCGACGGCCTGCCCACGGACGCTCCGTGGCCGCCGCGGGTGCTGTTCGCCGGTGCGTCGCCGGACGATCGCGCGGCGCTCGCCCGGGCCGCGGCTCGCGAGGGGGTTGGTGAGACGCTCGCGTATGCGCCGCACCTCGACGACGAGCGCCTGGCGAGCCTCGTCCGCGGCGCGCGCGTGGCGCTCCTGCCGGTCGTCTCGGACAGCGCCGGCCACGCCGCGATCGAGGCGATCGCCTGCGGCACGCCGGTCGTGGCATCTGCCGTGGGGGCACTGCCGGAGATCGTCGGCGCGGCCGGGATCCTCGTCGAGCCGCGCGACCCGGCCCGGCTCGCCCAGGCCCTTGCCACGGCCTTTGTGGACGACCGCGTCCACGGCTCTCTCGTCGAGATTGCCCGCGAGCGTGCCGAGACAGATCAGCGGACGTGGGCGGACGTTGCCGATGAGACGCGGGCGGTCTACGCAGAGGCTGTCCGAGCGCGATAGCGGCGGCTAGCGGGGGAAGGCGCCCTTCGCCGACGGGTTCGGAGGTGGCGCCGGGATACCCGGCGTGAACGTGATCTTCGAGCCGGTCTGCATCACCTGGACGAAGGTCTGCCCGACGGTCAGCGTGACACGTTCGCCGGCTTCGTCGAAGAAGATCGTCGGATCGGTGAGGGATCGCTTCCGCCACGTTCCCTTGATCGTCGTGCCGTTGGTCGAAATCCAGGCGGTTCCCCGCCCGATGACATCCGCCTCGAGGCGATGCTTCTTCGAGCCGTCGTTGAGCGGTCCGAACTTCATCAGCATGACAATCACGTTCTTCGGCGCGACCCGGCCGCCAGTCGAGGCATCGACCTGATGCTTTTCGCCGGTGACCGAGCGGTAATACGAGTTCGTCGTCCAGTCGTAGTCGTAGCGGATCTTGTTGTACGAGTAGGCGACGTCGATCCGGCCACCGCGCGGACGGAAGTCCGCCGCCAGGTCGGGCGCGAAACGCCAGACCGGCGCGGCTGCCGCGTCCTTCGCCTTGAGCGACTTGGCGAGGCTTCGGAGATGCTTGCCGTCCGTATAAAGGTTGTGCGGCGGATACCGATCCTTGACCCGCCAGAAGGACTTGCCCCAACGGAACTCGTCGGCGTTGAAGACGAGCTGCCCGCTGCCCTGCGAGCGGAGCGTCTGGAGGGCCTGCGGCGAGCCGCCGGCGTGGGCGTAGACCGCCCGCCACTCCGCGGCCCAGGCGATGTAGTAGTAACGCGAGCTCCGGACGGGACCAACCGTGGCCGGGATGTTCTCCTGGAAGATCATCATGTACCGCGGGATGCCGCCCTCAGCTGGTGCCTGCCACACGACCGACGCTGCGTTGAAGCCTGATTGCGGTCGGGCTGCGCCAAGGTCGTCGACCATGACCGCGATGGGGTGCTGCGCGGCGACCTCGGGCGGAACGAGGACGCCGGTGAGGGGTGCAGGCACGGGAGCTGGTGTCGGGACCGGCGTCGGCGACGGCGTCGGGGTGGGGACCGGCGTGGGCGACGGCGTCGGCGTCGGCGACGGCGTGGGCGACGGGGTTGGCGGTATGCGCGAGGAGGTTGCCCCGGCGACTTGTCCTGGGTCGAGGCTCGGACTGGGCGCGGCAGCGGCGGCGAGCATGCCGGCGGCAAGTCCGGCGACGACGGCCGCAACGGCCAGGATAGGGACGATCAGCCGCTTCATCGGCGGCCGGGCTTCTGGGGGTCCATGGTCCCTCTGTACGATGGCGCGGGGCGATTGGCGTGAGACGTCTTCGTCGGGGCGACGGTGACGGCCGTCAGCGAGATCCGACGCGCAGGATACTCTGACCGGCCTGTTTCATCGTCTCGATGGCAGCGTAACCGTCGTGCGACGCGGCCGCGCTACTCGCGGTAGGCTGCTTTCGAACAGCATCCCCGACGCGAAGCGAGGGACCCGATGGCCGAATCAGAGCAGCCCGACGGCGAAGCCGACGCATCTCGGACCGAGGAATCGCCGGCCGGCGGCGAGCCGGCCGGTACGGACGCCTTAGCCGGGGCCGAGGACGCCGCCGCCCGCGAAGCCCAGGCAGAGGCCGTCCGCGCGGATCCGGCCAAGGCAGCAGTACCCAAGGTCGTCGAACCGAAGGCGAGGACAAGCCGGAAGGCCACAAGCCCGACGGACAAGGCCGCGCCGATGACCGTCATCGAGCCGTCGTCGGCCCGCGGCGATGGGATCACGAGGCTCGACTCGGTGTCGATCCGTGAAGCCGGCGCCCAGGAGGTCAACGCGGTCAACGTGGACGTCAGCCGCGGCGGGATCGGCCGGGCCCGGGCCGTCGACATCGCCGTCTCCCAGGGCGGGATCGGCATGGCCCGGGGCGATCGCGTCTCGGTCGAGATGGGCGCAATCGGCGCCGCGCTTGGCGGTGAGGTCCGGGTGACCCAGGGCGCCGTCGGCTCCGTGCTCGCCCGCGACGTGCGGATCGAGCAGTCCGCGGTCCGGACCGTCGTCGCCAACAACGTGATTTTCGAGCGGACGACGGGCGTCCTGTTCCTCCTCGCGCGCCGGGTCGAAGGTGACGTGCGGGTGCTCCTCGACTGGCGCGGCGCCGTCGCCTTCGGCGCGGCCCTGGGCGTCGTCGTGTCGGTGTTCCGCCGTCGGAAGTAGGCCGACGATGGCCCGCACCCTGGGCCGCGAGGCGAGTGTGAACCGAGGCTCGGCTATACTCGATCACCGGCCCGCGCCCCTCGCGCGACCGCTTGTCCCTCCCGACCCGATCCCGCTGATAGGAGCCCACCGTCCCGTGATCGATCCCTCCGCGCGCATCCATGCGGCCGCGGACCTGGAGCCCGACGTCAGCGTCGGGGCCGGCACGAGCATCTGGCAACGGGCGCAGGTCAGGACCGGCGCGACGATCGGCGCCGATTGTGTCGTCGGTCGCGACGTATTCATCGACGAAGCCGTCGTGATCGGAGACCGGGTAAAGATCCAGAACGCCGCCCTCGTCTACCAGGGGGTCAGCGTCGAGGACGGCGTCTTCATCGGGCCCGGAGCGATCCTGACGAACGACCGCTACCCGCGGGCGATCACCTCGACCGGCGAGCTTGCCCGGGCGGCCGATTGGGAGATCTCACCAATCGTCGTCCGCTATGGCTCGTCGATCGGTGCCGGCGCGGTCGTCGTCGCCGGCGTGGAGATCGGCCGGTTCTCGATGGTGGGCGCGGGAGCGGTCGTCACGCGGAACGTCCCGAACCACGCCCTCGTCGCCGGCAGCCCGGCTCACCGGATCGGCTGGGTCTGCGCCTGCGGGGCGCGCCTCGTCGATGCCAACGGCGATCCGGTCCAGGCCAAGCCCGGTCGGTATGCGGCCCACACGGACCTCGTCTGTGGGAGCTGTGGCCGCCACTATGCCTACATCCCTGACGCCGAGTCGCTCGAGGAGCGAACCGGCCCGCGCCAAGGAGCACCAGCATGATTCCGATCGCCCGCCCCGATCTTGGCGCCGAAGAACTCGAGGCCGTCACGGAGGTCCTGGGCAGCGGCATGCTCGCCCAGGGGCGAAAGGTGGCGGAGCTGGAGGAACGCTGGGCCGAGTACATCGGCGTCAGGCACGCGATCGCGACGGCGAACGGCACGCTGGCCCTCATGTCGATCTTCTCGGGGATCGGCCTGGAGCCGGGCGACGAGGTGATCACGGTGGCCCACACGTTCGCGGCGACGGCGAACGCGATCCTGTACACCGGCGCGACGCCGGTCTTCATCGACATCGAACCGGACACGTACCTCATCGACGCGAAGAAGATCGAGGCGGCGATCACGCCGCGGACCCGCGCGATCTGCCCCGTCCACCTGTTCGGGCTCGTTGCGGACATGGACATGATCCGGGCGATCGCCGATCGCCACGGGCTGATCGTCGTCGAAGACGCCTGCCAGGCCCACGGCGCGACGTTCCGCGGGCGGAAGGCCGGCAGCTTCGGCCACGGCGCGTTCAGCCTCTACGCGACCAAGAACATGACGACGGCCGAGGGCGGCTTCGTCACGACGAACGACGACCGCCTGGCCGACTGGCTGCGGCTCTATCGCAACCAGGGGATGCGGGCCCGCTACCAGTTCGAGATTCTCGGCTTCAACTTCCGGCTGACGGACCTCGCGGCAGCGATCGGCCTCGCCCAGTTCGCCAAGCTGCCCCGCAACATCGCCCGCCGCCAGGCGATCGCCGCCGCCTATGACGAGGCCTTCGCCGATCTGCCGGTCCGCCTGCCGGTCACGCCGGACGGCAGACACCATGTCTTCCACCAGTACACGGTCGATGTCGGCGAGGCCCGCGATGAGATTCTCGCCGAGCTTCGCGAGGCGGGCGTCGGGGCCGACATCTACTACCCGATCCCGGTTCATCGGCAGGAATACATCATGGAGCGGGGCCTCCACGCGGACCTGCCGGTCACCGACGCGGCCGCGGCGCGGACGCTCGCCCTGCCGATGTTCCCAGGCATCACGGACGAAGAGCAGGGCCAGGTGATCGAAGCATTGCGCAACTCCGTCCTGCGACACGCAGAGGGCGCCGGCCACGGCGCCGCCGCCGGGACCGCCTCCCAAGCCGGTGTCGCCGCCCGATGACGGCAGCCTGGCGGCCAGCCGGGGATCGGCCGCTTCGCGTGGGCCTCGCGGGCCTGGGGTCGATGGGACGCAACCATCTCCGGATCCTCGCGGGCCGCTCCGACATTCGCCTCACCGCGGTCGCCGATCCGCTCGCCGAGGCGGTCGCCAGCGCGACGGCCCAGTGCGGCGCCCAGGGATTCGCCGAGCCGCTCGCAATGATTGCGGAGGCGGAGCTCGATGCGATCGTCGTCGCGGCCCCGACCACGGCCCACGTGCCGCTTGCGCTCGCCGCGATCGAGCGCGGCACCGCGGTCCTCGTCGAGAAGCCGCTCGCGGCAACGGTCGACGAGGGGATGGCGATCGTTTCCGCGGCGCGTCTTCGCGGGGTCCCGGTCCAGGTCGGCCACGTCGAACGCTTCAATCCGGCCGTCCTCGAGCTCGGCCGGCTCATCGGTGAGGGCTGGCTATCGGCGGTCTACGCGATCGCCTCGCGACGGGCCGGTCCGTTCCCGGCCCGGATCCGCGACGTCGGGGTGACCGTCGACCTCGCGACCCACGACGTCGACATCCTGTCGTGGATCGCCGGGGAGCGGCCTTCGCGCGTCTACGCCGAAACTGCCCAGCGGATCCACGCCGACCACGAGGACCTGCTGTTCGGGCTGCTCCACTTCCCGTCCGGCGCGACCGGGATGCTTGACGTCAACTGGCTGACGCCCGCCAAGCGCCGCCAGCTCGTCGTCGTAGGCGAGGAAGGCATGTTCGAGCTCGACTACCTGACCCAGCGCCTGACGTTCACTCGGGCGACCGACACGACGAATCCGCGCCTCATCGGCGGTTACGCCCCCACATTCGAGGGCGAGGTCGCCGAGGTGCCGGTCGCTTCCGCCGAGCCGCTCGCCGCCGAGCTCGACGCGTTCCTCGGCGTCGTCCGCAACGGCGGCCGGCCGGTTGTCGACGCGGAGGATGGCCTCTGGGCCGTCGCGGTCGCCACGTCGCTCCTCGAATCGGCGACCGGCGGGTACGCCATCGACCTTTCAGAGCTGTCCACGAGGTTTGCCGTCGCATGACGATCGTTTCCCGTCCCACCTCCGTCCAGAGCCTGCTCGGCGGCTCGATCGAGCTGCCCGTCCGGGCTTGCGGCCACGAGCCGGGCAGCGAGGTGAGTCCGTGGCTCGGAGAGCCCGGGACGGCCGGCCGCGTCGCCGTCGTCGGGGCCGGCAAGATGGGCCTTCCGCTGGCCGCCCAGTTCGCCGATCACGGCTGGCGGGTCACCGCGGTCGACGTCCAGCAGGCCGTTGTCGACGCGATCAACGAGGGTCGATCGCACGTCGGGGAGGAGCCGGGCCTCGCCGAACTGGTCCGGGCGGCTCATGGACGCGGTCGCCTCCGGGCCACGACTGACGCCGCCGCCGCCGCGCGCGCAGCCGACGTCGTCGTGCTCATCGTGCCGGTCATGCTCGACGACGAGCAGCAGCCCGACTACCGCTACATGGATGCGGCCGTCGACTCGATCGCGCCAGGGGTCCACAAGGGCTCACTCGTGATCTTCGAGACGACGCTACCGGTCGGCGACACACGCGATCGGTTCACCCCGAAGCTCGAGGCCGCGTCCGGCCTGACCGCTGAACAGGACTTCTTCGTCGCCTTCTCGCCGGAGCGGCTCTACAGCGGCGCGGCGCTCAGGAACCTCGCGACGTACCCGAAGCTCGTCGGCGGGATAGGGCCGCAGTCGACGGCCCGCGCGGCCGCGTTCTACGACGCGGTCCTGGACGCGGAGATCGTGGCGATGTCGAGCGCCGAAGCCGCGGAGTTCAGCAAGCTGGCCGATACGACCTACCGCGACGTCAACATCGCCCTCGCCAACGAGTTTGCGCGCTACGCCGAGCGCGTCGGTGTCGATGTCCACGAGGTGATCGCCGCGGCGAACAGTCAGCCGTACTCCCACATCCATCAACCGGGCCTCGGGGTCGGTGGGCACTGCATCCCGGTCTATCCGCACTTCCTGCTGTCCCGTGCCCCGGAGCTCGAGCTCGTCGAGCTGGCGCGGCGGACGAACGACGGCCAGATCGGCGTGGCGATCAGGGCGCTCCAGCAGGAGCTGGGCGGCCTCGAGGGCGTCCCGATCCTCGTCCTCGGCCTGACATACCGCCACGGCGTGAAGGAGCTGGCCTACTCGCGCGCACTGCCGTTGATCGAGCGCCTGACCCACCAGGGCGCGATCGTCTCCGCCTTCGACCCGCTGGTGGACCCCGACGAGACGGAGCGCTGCTGCGCCACCGCTTACCTTTGGGGCGAGCCGGGTCCGTTCCGGGCGATCGTGACCCAGACGGCCGATCCGCTCTTCGGGACGCTCGATCCGGGACTCTTCACCGACCTCGCCGTGGTCTTTGATGGGCGCGACAGCCTGCGCGGCCTTGATCTGCCGCCAACGGTCGCGTACCGGGGGATCGGACATCCCGGCCGGGCCCGCGCCGAGACCGCCCCAGCGACGGGCTGATCGCGTCTTCGCGCCGAGCCGTGCCCGGGCTAACTCGCCCGGTCGGCACGCACTAGGCTGATCACGTGCGAATCCTCAGCGTCGTCGGGACGCGTCCCCAGCTGATCAAAGCGGCGGCGCTGTTCCCCGTCCTCCGCTCCCGCCATGACGAGGTCTTCGTCGATACCGGCCAGCACTGGGACGACGCGATGGCCGGCGACTTCTTCGCCGAGCTTGGGCTGCCGAAGCCGGACTTTAACCTGGGGGTCGGCTCTGGCCCGCACGGACAGCAGACCGCGCAGATCATGATGAAGTTGGAGCCGTTGCTCTCCGCGGCGGATACCCGCCCTGACATCGTGGTCGTCTATGGTGACGTGAACTCCACGCTCGCGGGCGCGTTGG
>JANMPL010000524.1:0-3942 GCA_031369845.1 Chloroflexota bacterium | reverse complement strand
CTTCCAGTCGCCGGCGCGCGGCCGCCAGCCGTGCGGCGACCGCCGACGGATCCGGCCCGCCGGCCCGATCGAGCTCCACGAGCCAGGCGTCGAGCGCATTTCGCAGGTCCCGGACCCGGCCCGCGATCGCCGGGCCGTTCGTCGCGATGATCCCGGCACCCATCGCCTCGTCGCCGCGCGCGAGCCTCGTCATCCCCTGCCAGCCGCCAGCGGCGAGTCCGGCCGCGATCGGCCAGTCCTCGCGATCGGGGCCCGCACCGACGCCCGCAACCGCCTCGACGAGTGCCGCCGCGACGACGAGCGGGAGGTGGCTGATCGCGGCGACCGCGGCGTCGTGCGCCGTGGCGGACATTTCCACGGGACGTGCGCGGCAGGCCGCGACGAGCACCTCGACCCGTTCCACGTCGTCGCCTCGAGCGTGGGCCCCAGGAACGACCACCCAGGGGCGGCCGGCGAACAGGTCCGCCGCCGCGCCGCCGTAGCCCGCAATCTCTCGGCCTGCCATCGGGTGGCCGCCGACGAACCGCAATCCGGCCGCGTCCGCGCGTCGCCCGATCGCCTCCTTCGTGCTCGCAACGTCCGTCACGACCGCATCCGCGGCGAGGGCGTCGGCCAACGAGCCGCCCAGCTCGTCGATCAGAGCCAGGCACGCCAGTGGCGGAGCGCCGAGGACGACCAGGTCCGCGCCCTGGACGGCGTCTGCCGGCGATCGGCTTGCGTCGTCGATGATCGCCTCGGATTTCGCCTGCTGCGGTCCTGCGCCAGAAGGACTCCAAGCGGCGATCGTCCAGGCACCGCTGTCGTCTCGCAGGGCACGCGCGATTGACCCCGCGATCAATCCGAAGCCAAGCATCGCCACCCTCATGAGCCGAGTATCGCAGGGCGGCAACCCTCCGGCGCACCCGGCGGCGCGGCTGCCCGCCGCGCCAGTCGGGCAATTCCGCGGTGCTAGAATCGGGCAACCGTCAACGCACAGACAACCAGGGGGAGCCCGTGAGCACGGACCCGAAGCCCATCCGGGTGCTCTTCGTCGAGGATCATCAGCTGCTTGCGGATGCTCTTGCGGCGATGCTGGCCCGTGAGCCGGACATGCAGGTCGTCGGGATCGCCGGAACCGTCGCCGACGCGAAGATCATGGCCCGTGAGCAGCTCGACGTCGTTCTCATGGACTACCGCCTGCCGGATGGCACGGGCGCCGAGGCGACGCGCGCCATCAAGGCGCGCTGGCCGGCCGCACACGTCGTCATGGTCACCGCGCTGACAGACGATGAGACGCTGCTCGAATCGATCCAGGCCGGCGCCGACGGCTACCTCACGAAGGACCGGGCGGCGGAGGACGTCGTAACGGCGGTCCGTGCGGCGCACGCCGGGGAGACGCTCCTGCCGCGATCCGTGATCGTCGAGATCGCCCGACGCGTCGCGGCCGCCCGGGAGCGCGGCGACGAACGGCGGGTCGTCGAGCCCCTCACGCCGCGTGAGCTCGAGATCCTCCGGGCCCTCACCGAGGGCATGTCAACGCCGGAGATCTGCGAGCGTCTCTTCATTGCTCCGAACACGCTCCGGACCCACGTCCAGAACATCATGGGCAAGCTCCGCGTCCACTCGAAGCTGGAAGCCGTCGCCTTCGCGCTGAAGTACCGGCTCGTGGATCCGCCAACGCCCGAGGGC
The DNA here is from genome assembly GCA_031369845.1 of Chloroflexota bacterium. Taxonomy (GTDB): domain Bacteria; phylum Chloroflexota; class Limnocylindria; order Limnocylindrales; family CSP1-4; genus CF-46. The sequence goes on along the minus strand of JANMPL010000524.1, from coordinate 2,274 downwards.
GCGACAGCGGCTCGCTGACCGGGGTCGCGCCCGCCGACAACTAGTCGCTCCAGCCGGCCTCGTTCGATGGGGCCGTTGACTGCGTGCCATCGGCCGGCTTCCGTCGGCGCTTCTGTCGACGCTCCTCCTCGCGACGCTCCTTGGCCTTCGGCGGGCCCGGCTCATCGCTCGGATTCACACGGCGTGCCACGTGCCGCCGATCGTCCTCGCGCCGCTCGCCATTGAGGAACGCTCCGCACCGCGGACACCTCCGCTCCTCCGCGAAAAGCGACTCGAGCGGCGCGACGGCGTAGATGACCCGTCCACACGACCAGCACGCAAGCCTGGGCATAGCCTCAATCCTAGCGACGGAACGGGCGGCGTCCGCCCCATCCCGACAATGGCCATCGAACAGTACGTCGGATGGAGGATGTCTCTGGCCGATTGAGACGCCATCATCCGCTGGGTTTGCCCACAGGGCAAGCAACCGGCCATCTGGGCAGGTGGCCGGTCCGTGGGCCGCTCCGATCCCCCCTCGGGGCGACCCGCATCCGCATCGGTCTCGTCAGACCTTGGGCAGGCTCTTCAGCGCCTCCTTGACCCGCTCGGCCGGATACTCGAAGTCCTCGAGCGACCCGTCGAGGTAGCGTTCGTACGCCGACAGGTCGAAGTGGCCGTGGCCGCAGAGGTTGAACAGGATCACCCGGGCCTCGCCTGCCTCCTTGGCAGCGAGCGCCTCGTCGACCGCGACCTTGATCGCGTGCGTTGGCTCAGGCGCCGGGAGGATGCCTTCGGCGCGGGCAAACTGGACACCCGCCCCGAAGCTCGCCCGCTGGTGGACGCTGCGCGCCTCGATGTAGCCGTTCTCCTTGAGAAGCGACACCAGCGGCGACATCCCGTGGTAGCGAAGGCCACCGGCGTGGATGGGCTCCGGGATGAAGTCGTGACCCAGGGTGTGCATCTTGGCGACTGGCGCCATCTTCGCCGTGTCGCCGTAGTCATAGGCATAGACCCCACGCGTGAGCGAGGGCGCGGCCTCCGGCTCGACGGCGATGATCCGGTGTTTCGCGCCCTCCCGGAAGTTGCGACCGAGGAACGGGAAGGCCAGGCCGCCGAAATTCGAGCCGCCGCCCGTGCAGCCGATGACGATATCGGGTGACTCGCCGGCCATGCCCATCTGCTCGATCGCTTCCTGGCCGATGACTGTCTGGTGGAGGAGGACGTGGTTCAGGACGGAGCCCAAGGAGTACTTCGTGTCTTCGCGGGTCGCCGCATCCTCGACCGCCTCGCTGATCGCCATCCCGAGCGAACCGGGGCTGTCCGGCGTCGCGGCGAGGACGCTCCGGCCGTAGTTCGTCGTAGGCGACGGGCTGGGCACGACCTCGGCGCCGTAGGTCTCCATGAGGATCCGGCGGTACGGCTTCTGGTCGTAGCTCGCCCGGACCATGTAGACCTTCACATCGAGGCCGAAGTACGCGCCGGCGAACGCCATTGCGCTCCCCCACTGGCCGGCGCCTGTCTCGGTCGCGATCCGCGTGACTCCCTGCTCTTTGTTGTAGTAGGCCTGGGCCAGCGCGGTATTTGGCTTGTGGCTACCCGCGGGGCTGACGCCCTCGTACTTGTAGTAGATGTGGGCAGGCGTATCGAGCACCGCCTCGAGGCGGTGGGCCCGGTAGAGCGGGCTCGGCCGATACAGGGCATAGGCCTCGCGGACCTGCTCCGGGATCTCTATCTCGCGATCCGCGCTCACCTCCTGACCGATAAGGGCCATCGGAAACAGCGGCGCAAGATCGTCGGGCCCGATCGGTTGGAGCGTTGCCGGATGCAGATACGGCTGGGGTGGGACCGGCAGATCGGCCGCGATGTTGTACCAGGCGCGCGGGATCCGGTCCTCGTCGAGTACGAACTTCGTTCGTCGAGTCATGACGTGCGCCACGGCAGGTCCCCTCTCTCTCGTTCCGCGCCAGTGGTTGGGCGGGATGGGAGCCTACCGCGTTGAGCGACGCCTGCGCAATGAGTCGCCGGCTCGTCGCCGGACCGCGCCGCCGGCCGCGGCCATTGCGAGCGGCAGGACGATGATCACGCCGCCCTTTGTCTTGTCCTTCCCGTGGCCACAGGGCCGGTCGGCGCCGTCGCCCTTGTTCTTGCCCGGCGGCCCATCCACAGAGCCCGGGCACGGCGGCGTGCTCTTCGTCTTAACGGGTTTGGGCGGGGGTTTCGGCGTGGGCTTCGGGGTCGGGTGGGGGGTCGCGCGCGGGGTCGGCGCGGGGGTGATGCGCGGGGTCGGCGCGGGGG
>JANMPL010000002.1:0-3410 GCA_031369845.1 Chloroflexota bacterium | reverse complement strand
GACCAGGCCGCCGGCCCGCGTTCGCGTCCGACGCCTCCTCATCGTCGTCCTGGCCGGCGAGCTCCTGGGCATCGGCGCATTCTCGATCGTGAATTTCCTGACGCAGCCCCGGCGGACCACGCCGGTGTACGACCCGCCGGTCCTCGCCGGCCAGCAGCTCTGGGGCGCTTGCGCGGGCGGGTTCTACGCTCGCCTCGGGGTCACGATCGTGCTCACCTCGACCGGCCACTGCACCACCGAGGGCACGGTGGCCTACGACCCGGATGGCACCACGGTCCGCGGCGTCTTCGGCCCGCCCGCGCGGGATGCGACGTGCCCGCATGCCGGGCACACGTGCGCGTCGTCCGACATCAACTACCTCGTCGTCGCCGAGGACCGCATTCCGTGGGGTCACCTGAACGTCATCGACCTCGGCACGGTCGGCTACCGGATCATCGCGCCGGGCACGCAGCCGCTTGCCTGTGCCGACATCGCCGTCGGTGACCTCGTCGAGATCGACGGCCGCAACACCTACCGGAGCGGCAACGTCGCCGAGAAGGGCGAGTACCTCCATTCGCAGGACGGTGCATTCTTCCCCTGCATGATCGGCGCGCGGATCTCCGTGGGAGTCGGAGACTCCGGCGGCGCGGTGCTCGTGCGGGGGATCCCGGCTGGCGTGTCGAGTCGCAGCTTCAGCGGACGGCTCGGGTTCACGCCATTGGCCGAAGGGCTCGCTCAGCTGGGGCTGGATCTCTGCACCGAGCCAAACTGCGGCCTCGAGCCACCCGGTCAAGGTGCCTCGTGGATGCCGAGCTCATCCGCGCTGAACGCCTCCAGCATGAACTCGGACGGCGCGAGCGGGTCGTAGACGAGCGTCAGGGAGCGGCGGGCTCGTGTCCACGCGACGTAGGCGAGGCGGCGCTCCTCCTCGAGGGCACGAGCCGGGTCGTCGGACTCAGTTACGGAGCGTCGACTCGGGAAGCGTCCGGCATCGAGGCCGATGACCGCGACGTGATCGAACTCGAGACCCTTCGTGCCGTGGGCCGTGGCGAGAGTGAGCGCCGCGTCGTCGCGGCAGAGCTCCGCCAACGCTGCGCGGCGGGCCGTCACCGCCACGCGTAGCTCTTCCAGGCTGGAGTAGGGAACCGCCCAGGCCACGAGGGCGGCCGCGATATCGGCCGGCTTTGGCCCGTCGGGATCGCCATCCGCGTCATGGTCCGCATCTCCCCCCGCCTCGCCGCTCCTCGGGGGCGCCACGCTCCACCGAGCCCGGACGGCCTCAAGTCGGGCCAGCACGGGCAGGCCCGGATCGGTCGAGGCGCCAGCCTCCGCGAGGACGTCGTCGACGAGCGGTGACGTGACGAGGAGCTCGATCGCCGGCGGCCGAAACGGAATCCGCCGGTCCAGCGCAACGGAGATCGCTGGCAGGAGCTCGCGATTCGTCCGGGCGAGGATGGCGCGGCCGCTGTCGTCATTCGGCCAGCCGTCCAGCACCCGTCCGATTCTCACCGTCTCGTCCGACGAGTCGCGCGCGAGCACGATCGGCCCCGAAGCTGCAGGCCCGGCCCGGATCACCTTCGCGAAGCGCTCTCGGTTGTGCTCGACGAGGCGGACCGCCCTCGCAACGACCGTAGGCGGGCAGCGGTAGTTCACCTCGAGATCGACGCGCCGCAACCCCGGCAGCGCGGCGTCGAGCGACAGAACGCGGCGGACGTCCGCGAGCCGCCAACCATAAATCGACTGGTCGTCATCGCCGACGAAGAACACGCGGTTGGCCGGCGCGGCCAGAAGCAGGGCCATCCGCAGCTGGGCGCGATCGAGGTCCTGAGCCTCGTCGACGAGCAGGTGGGCGCACCGACCACGCCACCGCTCCAGCAGCGCAGCGTCGGCCTCGAGGGTGCGGAGGGCGCGCGCGACGAGGTCGTCGAAGTCCAGGCCACCGGCCTCTGCGATCGCGGCTTCGTACGCCACGTACGTCCGAGCGATCGGGCCTGCCTCCGGGTCGGCTGCGACCGCCGCGGCATCGACGCCCAGGTCCAGCTTGAGCCGCGAGATGGCGGTGTCGAGGGCCCGCCAGCCGGGCGGCCCCGCGTCCGGTGCGACGCGGCGGAGCAGAGCCATGCGGTCGACGAGCGGCTCGACGGGCTGCCCCGCGTCGCGGAGGACCTCCAGACCAAGGGCATGGAACGTCCGGACGCGAACGGCGTCGCCCGAGGCGCCCAACGGCGCCAGTGCAGACCCCAGCCGCTCCCGCAGCTCCTCCGCGGCCCGCTTGTTGAACGTGATCGCCGCGATCTCATTGGCAGCGGCCGCGCCGGACGCGATGAGCCACGCGACACGAGCGACGAGCGTCGTCGTCTTGCCGCTGCCCGCCGGAGCGACGCAGAGGATCGGCCCTGGCGGCGCTACCGCAGCGTCGCGTTGGTCCGGGGCGAGGCGCGCCAGACGCTCGGCGACGGAAGGGTGGACCGAAGGGTGGAGGTTCACGCGCGAAGAATGCCGCCGGCCCCTTCACGGACGCTTATCCGGTGCCCCTGCGCACCGCCACGCACGATCATGCCGAAGGTGTTTGCTGCCGAATGTGTACGCGCCGATGACGCGGCGTTATCGTGTGTCTTCAAGAGTGGCAGGGTGCGGTCCAGGGAGGATCAGACCGCCCCGCCAGCAACCTGTCGCCGCATTCGCCAGTTGCCTGATCCCGACCAACGCGTGCCCCTGTTCGTCGAGGAGGAGTTCATCGTGACGTCACACGTCCGTATCCGACCCATCGTCCTGTTGAGCGTTATCGCTCTACTTTTCAGCCTAGTGGCCGCTCCCGTTGCGGCGGCGCCGCCGCCAAGCGGCAAGCCCTCGACCGACAAGGCAATCCTGTACTCGTCCGATGGCATGCGGCCCGACCTGATGGAGGCCTACGCAGCCCAGGGTCTGATGCCGACCTACGCGGATCTGATGGCGAAGGGCGTCCGCGGCGACAACGGCATGCTTCAGGCGTTCCCGCCGAACACCGGCGTCGGCTGGTACACGATGGCGACGGGCACCTGGCCGAGCGAGCATGGCTCGACGAACAACACGTTCCACCGCACGGGCGATACATTCAGCAACCGCACGAGCTTCTCCGGCACTGGAGTCCTCCAGGCCGACACCATCGCCAACGCGGCGGAGCGGGCGGGCAAGAAGGTCGCCCAGATCGAGTGGGTCGGCGGCCGCTCCGCCAACATCGTCGGTCCTACCGTCGACTTCGTTAACTTCTTCTCGACTCGAGGCGTCCTGACCGCGCCCGCGATCGCCGACGAGCAAGCGGGAGCCGCCGCGTTTGGCATCAGCTACCAGGTCGCGGCATTCAGCCCCGCTTCCGGCTGGACGAACGTCCCGCTCGGCGATCCCGCTGCGGCGCCCATGCAGACCGCTCTGGCTGTCAACACCACCTTCGG
>JANMPL010000620.1:0-5326 GCA_031369845.1 Chloroflexota bacterium | reverse complement strand
GGATCTCGTAGCCCTTCTCGGTGAACAAGCTCTTCCGGTAGAAGACCGCCCACGGATAGAGGTAGATCGGGACGAAGTACTGCTTGTCATCGTTGCCGGTCGAGCCAACCTTGAAGGCCTCGCTGTACATGGGCTCGATCGTCTTCCATAGGTCGCTGATGTCCGTCGCCAGGCCCTGCTCGGCGAAGAACCGCATCCGGAATCCGGAGAACCAGGTCCAGACGTCGTCCGGCGTGCCCTGGAGGTACGAGCTGATCTGGTCCTGGAACGTGCCGTGGTCGACGGTGTTGATCTTGACGGGGATGCCGGTGTCCGCGGTGAACGAGTCCGCCGCATCCTGCATCGCCTTCTTCGGCACTGCATCGGAATAGTTCGAGCCGAGCGTGACTTCACCGCTCAGGCTGGCGGCCGGCGCGCTCCCGCCGGGGGCCGGCTGGGAGGCTGCGCCCCCGGTCGAGGGCTTCGCTGTGGCGGTTCCCGGGCCGCATGCAGCGAGCAGGCTCGGGGCTGCTGCGAGGCCGGCGACCCCGGCTATGCCGCCGAGAACCCGTCGCCGGGTGATCAGCTGGTCGCTTTTCGTGGATTCCCCATGCGATCGCGGCGCCTCGGGGTTCGCCATGATGCTCTCCTCCTTGCCGTCCGGCGGTGGCCCTGGATCCCTCGCGGGCACAAACAACGACAGGAACGCGCGGATTGTCCGGCGCTCGTGGGCGTCGTGTCAAGCTTTTGAGCGTATTCGTGTTCGACTCCGTTGACTTGTGAGATATTGTGGCGCAATCTGCGCTCCAGGCGGAACGAGAAAGGGGCGACGCCTGATGGAGGAAGGGACCACGGTTCGGCCGCTCGAGGGAGGACGCGACTGACGTGCTTGCTCGTCAGCGCCAGACCATGATCCTGGAGCGCGTCCGAGAAGACGGCGGCGTCCGGGTCGGTGACCTCGCCCGGGACCTCGGCGTCTCCGACATGACCGTTCGCCGTGACCTGGAGCTACTCCACAACCGCGGCCTGATCGAGAAGGTCCACGGCGGCGCGACGGCACTCCCGGGCAGTGCCCTGTTCGAGCCGGGGTTCGCAGCCAAGTCGGGGCTCCAGGAGCCCGAGAAGGAAGCAATCGCCGACGCGGCCGCCGCGTTGATCGTGCCCGGGACGGCGATCGGGGTCTCGGCCGGGACGACCACGTACGCCCTCGCCCGGCGGCTCGTCGACATCCCCGGCCTGACAGTCGTGACGAATTCCGTGCCGGTCGCTGACGTCCTGTACGGGGCCGGTCGGAGCGACCAGACGATCATCCTGACCGGCGGCGTGCGGACGCCGTCGGACGCCCTGGTTGGCCCGTTCGCGGTGGCCGCCCTGCGGACCATCCACGTCGACCAGGTGTTCATGGGCGTCCACGGCATGGACCCCCACTCGGGGTTCACGACCCCCAACGTCCTCGAGGCCGACACGGACCGTGCGCTCGTCGCGTCCGGCCGGCGGCTCGTCGTCGTCGCCGATCACAGCAAGTGGGGCGTGATCGGGATCAGCTCGATTGCCAGGCTCGACGAGGCGGACACTCTCGTGACCGACTCGGGTCTTGGTGACGAGGCCCGCGAGCTGCTCGAAGCGCAGGTACGCGAGCTCGTCGTCGCCCGGGTCGCCCCATGGCGGTCGACCGCGGCCGATGCCGTTTCGCATGCGGCCGAGGAGACGCAGCCCGCCGTCGGGTCCGCGCCTTGACCACGACCCGACGGCGGTCGGGGAGCGCGACCGGCCCCAAGCGCGACGACAGCGACCCGATCGCCGCGCTCGCCCGCCGTCCCCACCGACGCTATAACCCGCTCCTCGACGAGTGGCTGCTGGTCTCCTCGGAGCGGACCCGCCGACCATGGCAGGGACACCAGGAACCGCCTCCGCCAGGTCCTGTCGAGCAGTACGACCCGGCATGCTTCCTGTGTCCGGGCAACCAGCGCGCGAACGGTGCCGCGAACCCCGACTACGAGTCGACGTTCGTCTTCACGAACGACTATGCCGCGCTCCAGCCGGATGCGCCCGAGGAGCGCCTGGAGGACGGCCTCCTCCGAGCGGAAGTGGAGGCCGGGACATGCCGGGTCCTCTGCTTCTCTCGTCGCCACGACCTGACCCTGGCCCGCATGGGAAGGCAGGAGGTCCGCGGGGTCGTGGACCTCTGGGCCGACCAGACCGCCGAGCTCGGCGAGCGCTTCCAATGGATCCAGGTCTTCGAGAACAGGGGCGAGATGATGGGCGCATCGAACCCCCACCCCCACGGCCAGATCTGGGCCGGCTCCGCGCTGCCCCACGAAGCCGCCCGGGAAGACGCCACCCAACGGGCATACGAGGCGCAGCATGACCGGCGGCTGTTGCTCGACTACGCGGCCCAGGAAGCAGGCGGGGCGAGGGTTGTCGTGGAGGACGACGATTGGCTTGTCGCCGTCCCGTTCTGGGCTGCGTGGCCGTACGAGACGTTGCTGATCGCGAAGCGGCCGGTCGCGCGGCTGCCGGGTCTCGACGACGCGGCGCGCGACTCATTGGCGGAGAATCTGATCGCCCTGCTCGGGTCGTACGACCGGCTGTTCGGGCTCTCGTTCCCCTATTCGATGGGCTGGCATCAGGCGCCGTTCCGCGGTGACGTGGAGAACCACTGGCAGCTCCACGCCCACTTCTTCCCGCCGCTCCTGACCGCGAGCGTCCGCAAGTTCATGGTCGGCTACGAGCTCCTGGCCGAGACGCAGCGCGACCTGACGGCAGAGGTCGCCGCGGAACGGCTGCGTGCCGCTCTCCTCCGGCCCGAGCCGGCCAACTCCGGGGAGGCAGCCGCTCCGGGCTGAACCTCTTGACACGACGCGCGCCCGTCCCGGAGGCTGCCCGGATGAAGGCGCTCGTGTTCGACGGTCCGGGCGAGATGCCGCTCCGCGAGCACCCGGATCCGTCGCCGGGTCCGGGCGAGGTCGTCGTCGCGATCAGGGCGGCGGGAATCTGCGGTTCGGATGTCCATGGCTTTCTCGGCGCGACGGGGCGGCGGCGGGTCGGTGTCGTCATGGGCCACGAGGCTGCCGGCGATGTCGTCGAGCTCGGGCCGGGCGTGATATCCGTTCGTGCCGGCGACCGGGTGATCCTGCGCTCGATCCTCGCCTGTGGGGGGTGCGAGCGTTGCCGGCGCGGCCAGCCGAACCTGTGCCTCGACCGGAAGGGCATGGGCATGCACTTCGACGGCGCCTACGCCGAGCGGATCGTCGTCGCCGAGTCGCTCCTGCTGCCGATGCCCGACACGCTGAGTTACGAGGATGGCGCGCTCGTCGAGCCATTGGCGGTGGCGATGCACGCCGTGAACATCACGCCGTTCGCGCTGATGGACTTCGTCGTGGTGGTCGGGGCTGGGGCGATCGGGCTGCTGACGCTCCTTGCCGCCCGCCTCCGCGGCGCCGGGTCCATCGTCATCACTGATCGCAGCGCCCACAGGCTCGCGGTCGCCCGATCACTCGGAGCCGACCTGACGATCGACGTAACGACGCAGGATCCAGCGGAGCTCGTCCTTGCCGCCACGGACGGCCGCGGGGCCGACGCGGTCCTCGAGGCTGTCGGGATCGGGGCAACGGCCGCGCAGTCGCTGCAGGTCGTCCGGTCCGGCGGGCACGTGACCTGGATCGGCAACTCCGCCCCGAAGGTCGAACTCGGGATGCAGGAGCTCGTCACCCGCGAGCTGACCCTGCGCGGTTCGTACGGCTTCCGCGAGGAGTTCGAGCAGGCGGCGGATGCCCTCGCCGCCGGCACGATCGACGTCCGGCGGATCATCGAGCGACTCGCTCCACTCGAGGAGGGCCCCGAGCTGTTCCGGGAGCTGGGGGCCGGCGAGCTGGACGCGGTCAAGGTCGTCCTGACGCCGAACGGATGACTGTCCGGTTCGCGATCCTGGGGCCCGGCAAGGTCGCCCGGCTCCATGCCGTCGCGCTGGCCCGGATCCCCGACGCCCGTCTGGTGGCTGTCTCGGGCCGGAGCGTCGAGCGGGCTGAAGTCCTCGCCGCGGCCTATGGTGCGCGCGTCGACGAAGGTCTCGACGAAACGATCGAGCGCGGCGGCGTCGACGCCGTGATCGTCTGCACGCCCCATCCGGTCCATGCCGAACAGGCGATCGCGGCGGCGCGAGCCGGCCTTCACGTAGTCGTCGAGAAGCCGATGGCCCTCACCGTTCCGGATGCCGACGCGATGATCGCGGCTGCCCGCGCTGCGGGCGTCGTGCTGTCGGTCGTTAGCCAGCGGCGCTGGTACGCGCCGGTCCAGCGCGTGAGGGATGCGATCGAGGGCGGCCGGATCGGGGAGCCCGGGCTGGCGTCGGTCGAGGTCCTCGGCTGGCGGGGAGCCGACTACTACGCGATGGATGCCTGGCGTGGGACCCAGGCGGGCGAAGGCGGCGGGGTCCTCGTCAACCAGGCCGTCCACCAGCTCGACCTGCTCCGCTGGTTTCTCGGCCCGGTGGCGGAGGTCGATGCCTGGACGAGCAACATCAACCATCCCGAGCTCGATGTCGAGGACACCGTCGTGGCGACGATACGGTTCGCCGGCGGCGCGCTGGCCTCGTTCGTGGCGAGCAACGCGCAGCGGCCGGGGCTCTACGCCCATGTCCACATCCACGGCCGCAGCGGGGCCTCGGTGGGCGTCGAGACGGACGCTGGGTCCTCGTTCGTGGCCGGCCTGTCGCTACCCAGCTCGCCCCGGAACGACCTCTGGACGATTCCCGGCGAGGAGGCCGCGCCGGACCGTTGGGTCGACGAGGACGCGGCCGCCCTCAACGGCGTCGACCCCGCGACTCATCATCACGAGCTTCAGTTGCGCGACGTTGTCGCGGCCATCCGTGACCGGCGCCCGCCCGCAGTCGACGGCGCCGACGGCCGAGCGACCGTCGAGCTGCTCGAGGCGATCTACGGGGCAGCCCGAACCGGCGAGCGGGTCAAATTGACGGCCCCGACCTCGACTACTTGAAGTAGCCGGTCACATCGAGGATGAGATGGGTCTCGGCGCCTGACGACGCCTTGTAGACGAGGGCCATGTCGTTGGCGGCATTCAGCGGCACGGTGACGCCGTTCGCCCGGACGTCGCCGAGCGGGAAGTTGAGCGCCGAGACGGCCGGGGTGGCGTCTGGGTTCTTGGTGATCGAGACGTAGCCCGCCTTCGTCTGCCCGACGACGGTGAGGTTGCCGGTCACGGCTAGCGCGTCGGCCGGCACCCCGAAATGGCCGCCGGTGACGAGCGTACGCGGGACGGAACTCGTGAACGGGCCGAAGAGCTGGGTCAGCGTGTTGAACCGGGTGTCCATGATGCGGCCGGGATTGAG
>JANMPL010000609.1:0-7343 GCA_031369845.1 Chloroflexota bacterium | reverse complement strand
CCCCACGCAGACGGCCCCCCACGTTGGCGAGACCCCCAACCCGACCCTAACCCCCTCCCCCACCCATACCCCCACGCCGACGCCGACCCCGACCCCAACGCCGACGCCAACGCCGACCCCGACCCCGACCGGCAACGAACTGCCCGGCGAGGGCACTCCTCCGCCGACGGCCACGCCGGCAGGAGCGGTCCAAGGAGCGGAAGGAACGCCGGCGGTCACGCCGCCCGCGACAGACACGGATCCGACCGCAGCCGACGGCGGCAACGGCGGATTGCAGGGATGGCAGGTCGCCCTGCTCGGTCTGGCACTGGTGATCCTGGCGGCGGTGATCGCCGGTCCGACCCCGCGCCAACACCGGGTCATTGAGCGGCCGAAGCGGAGACACTGATCGCTTACCCTCGGGGGCGTGGACCCCATGCCCCCGATTGATCCCTCCCTCGGCCCCGACAGCCCGATCATCGGGATCGTCGGGGCCGGGACGATGGGCGCAGGCATTGCCCAGATCGCCTTGGAGCACGGCCACGAGGCCGTGCTCTATGACGTCGACGAGGAGGCGATCGAGCGCGGCCGCCTGCGTGTTCGCGAGGGACTCGCCCGTCGGGCCGCCAGGCTCGATCTCGACGCCGACACGATCGACGACTGGGTCGAGGGCCGGCTAGCCGGTCTGCGGCAGGCGGAGGCCCTGGTGTCGCTCGCCGCTCAGACCGACATCGTGATCGAGGCCGCTCTCGAGCTCCTACCGCTCAAGCAGGAAATCTTTCGCGCCCTCGACGGAGAAGCCGATCCGGACGCGATCCTCGCCACGAACACGTCGGCGCTCCGGATAGCCGACGTCGCGGCACTGGCGACCCACCGCGAGCGGGTCCTCGGACTTCACTTCTTCAATCCCGCGCCGCTCATGGCGCTCGTCGAGGTCGTCGTTACCCCACAGACGGATCCTGCCGTCGTCGAGCGGGCGGAGCGGCTCCTCCGCTCGTGGGACAAGACCCCGGTCCGATCGGCCGACCGCCCCGGATTCATCGTGAATCGCGTCAATCGGCCGTTCACGATCGAGGCCCTCCGGCTGCTCGAGGCGGGCGAGGCATCGGTCGAGGCCGTCGATGGCGCGATCCGCGACGCTGGCTTCCCGATGGGCCCATTCGAGCTGATGGACCTCGTCGGGATCGACGTCAATCTCGCCGCCGCTCGCGGTGTCTGGGACGGACTGGGCCAGCCCGACCGGCTCCGGCCGTCGAGCATCCAGGAGCGGCTCGTCGAGGAGGGCCGGCTGGGACGGAAGGCCGGTGACGGGTTCTACCGCTACGAAAGCGGTCGGCGGGTCGAAATCGCGGCCGACTTTGTCCGGGAGAGCGAAAGCCTGCCGGGCGGCGCGATCGTCGCCAGGATTCTCGGCGCGATCGCCGAGGAGGCGGTTCGAGCCCGGGACGAAGGTGTCGCGACCGAGGCCGACATCGACCTCGCCCTTCGACTGGGCGCCGCGCACCCGGTCGGCCCATTTGAGCGGCTGGGCGCATGAATTGACGGGCCGGACAACCCGTCTGCGGCTCTACCGTCGCGTACGATGGGCCGGCTGGAGTCTCGCGCCGCCCAGGCGCCCTCCGTCGTCTCGAGGAACACCAACCCCCATGCTCATGTCCACTCGCGCATTGCTCCGAGTCGGAACCAGCCTGACTCTTGCAGCCGCCATCGCGGCCTGTAGCAGTCCGGCCGCGTCAAATCAGCCGGCCACTCCGGCGTCGGCCGGTACGCCGACACCGATTGCCTCAGCCAGCACCCCGTCGAGCGCCGCGGCGGCCACTCCGGCGCCGTCAGTCGCCGTCCCGTCGCTCGGGGCGGGCACACCGCTCGTCGACCTTCTGCCGGCGGAGTTGGGCGGCGAGGCGACGCAGAAGTACGCGTTTGTCGGCGACGATCTGACCGCGCTGGACGGCTCCACCGCGATGGTCTTCGGGAGCCTCCAGAACGTCCTGGGCAGCGACGGCTCGGACATGACCATCGGCACCGCGTCGAATTCCAAGGCGAGCGTCATCGCGATCCGGGTCATCGGCAAGTCCGCCCAAGAGATCGGCGACGCCATGATCGCAGGACGGACGCTGAACGCGACGACCACCAAGGACGAGCTCGACCTCGGGGGCAAGCACGTCGTCAAGGTCACGACGACGATCGCGCCCCTGCCGTTCTACGTGTATGGCACAGGCGATGTCTCGTTCACGATCGCCGCGGCCGACGAGACGATCGTCGCGGAGGCGCTCTCGAAACTGCCGTGACGCCACGCCCTGACGCCACGCCCTGACGCAAGGCGGCTTCTGAGGCCGCCCGGCCTACAATCGCCGTCATGAGCCGCGACCTTCAACGACCACTTCGCGACGCCTGGATCGTCGAGGCGGTCCGGACCCCGATCGGGCGATACGGCGGCGCCCTTGCCTCCGTCCGGCCCGACGACCTGGCAGCGGCGGCCATTCGGGCGGTGGTCGATCGATCGGGCATCGACCCCGGCCTGATCGAGGACGTCATCCTCGGCTGTGCGAACCAGGCCGGCGAGGACAATCGCGACGTCGCCCGGATGGCGCTGCTCCTGGCGGGCCTTCCCGTCGAGGTCGGCGGACTGACCGTCAACCGGCTCTGCGGCAGCGGCCTCCAGGCCATCAACTCGGCGGCGCACGCGATCGCCGTCGGCGACGGCGACGTCTTCATCGGTGGCGGTATCGAGTCGATGACCCGGGCTCCCTATGTGATGGCGAAGCCCGACGCGGCCTGGGATCGTGGCGAACGGGAGCTCTACGACACGACGCTTGGCTGGCGGTTCACGAACCCGAAGCTCGCGGAGATGTACTACCCATACTCGATGGGCGAGACCGCGGAGAACGTCGCCGAGCGCTGGGAGGTCGGGCGCGACCTCCAGGATGCTTTCGCCCTCGCGTCGCAGCAGAAGGCCGTCGCGGCGATCGAGGCGGGCAGGTTCGACACCCAGATCGTCCCGATCTCGGTTCCCCAGCGGAAGGGGGACCCGATCGTCGTGTCGCGCGACGAGCACCCCCGAGCGGACACATCCGGCGAGGCGCTCGCGAAGCTCCGCCCGGCGTTTCGTGACGGCGGGACGGTCACGGCCGGCAACAGCTCCGGAATCAACGACGGCGCGTCGGCGGTGCTCCTCGTCGAGGCGGCCCGGGCGCGCGAGCTCGGCCTCAAGCCGCTGGCGCGGATCGTGTCGACCGCCGTCGCCGGCGTCGATCCGGCCGTGATGGGGATTGGCCCCGTTCCGGCCACGAGAAAGGCCCTTGAACGTGCCGGCGTCGGCGTGAAGGACCTCGACCTGGTCGAGCTGAACGAGGCATTCGCCTCGCAGTCGATCGTGTGCATCATCGAGCTCGGCCTGGATCCCGCGAAGGTCAATGTGAACGGCGGGGCGATCGCGCTTGGTCACCCGCTGGGCATGAGCGGCGGGCGGCTCATCACGATGCTCGTCCACGAGCTGCGCCGGACCGGCGGGCACTACGGCCTCGCGACGATGTGCATCGGCGTCGGCCAGGGAATCGCGACGGTCGTCGAGCGGATCGACGGCTGACGTCGCCGCTAGGTCCATTTCGGCACAACGCTTGTCGGAATCTGTTGCGCAGCGTACGATCGGGCCATCGACCGACACCCGCAATCGCGACAGACTTCCAGGAACGAAGCCCACCCCTCCCGAGGAGGATCGCAGCCAATGTTGGAAATCCAGCCGACCGTCGTCAGCCTGACGGATGCGGCCGCGTCGAAGCTCCGTGACCTCACCGCCGAGGAGACGAATCCGCAGATCGGTCTGCGCGTTTACGTCTACAGCGGTGGATGTTCCGGCTTCCGCTACGGGATGATGCTCGAAGACGCCCCGACCGCCGAGGACAAGATCCTCGAGGCGAACGGCGTGAAGGTCTACGTCGATGGCAACAGCGTCGAGTTGCTCAAGGGAGCCCAGATCGACTACGTCGACACGCTCATGGGCGCCGGTTTTACCGTCAACAACCCGAACGCCGTCGCGGCCTGCGGCTGCGGTTCGAGCTTCCGGACGGCCGACGATACGGGCTCGCCGAAGGGCTGCTCGCACTAAGCTCTGCGAACGATTTTCCGACAACAGGCTGACGCCGCCGGGCAACCGGCGGCGTTTTCGTTTCGCCCTAGACTGACGCCACTCCCGACTCCTGCCACACCTCGGTGGATCCCGCCATCAAGCTCCCGCTCTTCCCGCTTCACGCGGTTCTCTGTCCCGGCATCGCGCTTCCGCTCCACATCTTCGAGGAGCGCTACCGCGAGCTCGTCCGGCATTGCATCGACGGCGCGCTGCCGTTCGGTGTCGTCCTGATTCGAGACGGCCGCGAGGTCGGCGAGGGGACGATTTCGTTCTCGGCGATCGGCACCCTCGCGGAGATCCGACAGGCCGGCTGCTATCCCGACGGGCGGTACGACCTGCTCGTCGTCGGGACGGGTCGCTTTGCGATCGAGGAGGTGAGTGTCGGCGAGGAGCTCTATCTCGTGGCCGAGGCAACGGTTCTCGACGACGAGTTGGGCGACGCCGACGAGGCCCGCCAGCTGGCGAATTGGGCGACTCGCCGCTTCGTGCGCTACCTCGAGCTGCTCCAGCCACGGGACGGGGAGACGGCCGAGGAGCTCGACATCCGGGTCGAGGTGGAGACCGAGGATGCGATGCCCGCGGTCGAGCCGGGTGAGGAGGACGTCCGGGCGACGATGGGCGACCCCGCCTCGGAGCGGCGGGTGATCATTCCGGACGACCCGACGGTGCTGTCGTACTTGCTGGCGGGCATCATCCAGGTCGAGTTGCCGCGGCGCCAGGTGCTGCTCGAGGCCGACACGACCGAGGACCGTCTACGGGACCTGCTCTCACTCATCGACCGCGAGACGTTCCTCCTGCGGCGCCGGCTGCGCGCATTCACGCCCCTGCCGGACGGGATGGGCCCTCGCCGCAGCTGAGCTCGCGCTTTGGCGCACGGCGCGGAACGAACATGGCGCAGCCGGTGTACTGGGGCCGATGAGCCGATACGCCCTCGCCCTCCTGCTCGTCCTGGCCGCGGTCGTGGCGACCTGCTTGCCGGCCGTGGCACCTTCCGGATCGGCCGGACCCTCGGGGTCGGCCGCGCCATCGGCAGTCGAGCTGCCTTCGGCCGATCCCGCGCCGATCGAGGGTTCGGCCATCGCCTTCCACGCCGACCCGGACGGAAACGACGACTTCTACCTCATCGGCGCAGACGGCAGCGGGCTCAGGGCGCTGACGAAGAACGCGGAGACTGTCGCATTTCCCTACTGGTCGCCGGACGGGACGAAGATCGCCTATCTCTGTTGCAGCGGATTCAACGCGAGCCTGTGGGTCATGAATGCCGACGGGTCGGGAGCGCGCCGGCTGACGGCCGGGCGGGCGAGCTCTCCCTCATGGTCGCCGGACGGTCGACACATCGCCTACGACGATCAGGACGACGGTGCGATCTGGCTGGTTGGAGCCGACGGATCCGGCACCAGACGGCTGGCCCTCGAGTCCGGCGGGGCTAACTGGTCGCCGGATGCCACGACGATCGTCTTCTTCAGCTGGCGCGACCACCCGGGCCAGGAGCAACGCAACGAGCTGTACGTCATGGCTGCAGATGGTTCGAATCAGGTCCGCCTGACAGACAACGAAGCCGAGGATGTCGAAGCAGGCTGGTCGCCCGACGGGACGCGAATCGCGTTCACCTCCAGTCGCGACGGCAACTCGGAAATCTACGTCGTGTCGGCCGATGGAAGCGATCCGCGTCGCCTCACGTCCGACCCATCGCCGGACGAGGGACCCGCCTGGTCGCCGGACGGGAGCCGGATCCTCTTCACGTCCTACCGAGACGGAGCCGATCCACTGACGCTTGGTTCTGGCAACGCGGAGATCTTCACCGTTCGCCCGGATGGCTCCGGCTCGACCAACCTGACCGACAGTGTCGATTGGGACGGCTATCCGGCATGGTCGCCGGAAGGGAGCCGGATCGCCTTCAGCATCAACAACGGGGTCGAGTTCGACCTCTACGTGATGAACGCCGATGGAACGGAGAGACGGCGCCTGGCGGGCGTGGCCGGCGCCAACGGAATCGCCAATGATTGCTGTCCTGCATGGCGGCCATGAACCTTTTGACGTAACGCTATGCACTACATAGACTATCAATGTGTCATTGAACAATCGCGTCGCAGCCGAAGTCCTCGAAGAGCTGACGTCCTGGAACCCGCGCGAGCGGATGAACGAATTCCGTTCCTGGGTGGCCTGCTCGCTCAGCCTCGTCCACCTCCACGTCCTGAGCCTGCTCGAGGCCGATGGTCCGCTCTCGATGACCCACCTGGCTGAGGCACTTGATGTCTCGGTTGCGAGCGTGACCGGGATTGTCGACCGCCTCGAGCAGCGCGGCTTTGTCGAGCGTCGACGCGGACAGGGCGATCGACGGGTCATCCTCGTGCAGCGGACCGCTGCCGGCGAGGCCGTCTTCAGCGATCTCGCCGCGCATCGGCGGGAGAGGCTGACCCGTCTGCTGGCCGAGTTCACAGACGAGGAGCTCGCGGCCACCCTCGTATTCATGCGAGCGATGCGTCGTGCCCGCGCCGTCCTCGTGCCGGAGACCCCGACACCTGACGCCGGACCCGCCGCGACACGGGTCGTCGGCCGATGATCGCCCTCTTCAGGACATATCTCCGGCCGTACGTCGTACCCCTCGCCCTGGTCCTGATCCTCCTGCTCATCCAGGCGATCGGCAACCTGTACCTGCCCGACCTCAACGCCGACATCATCAACAACGGCGTCGCGAAGGGCGACAACGACTACATCCTGCGGATCGGTGGCCTGATGCTCGGGGTCACGGCGCTGCTCGCGGTCGCCGCCGTCATCGGCGTGTACTGGGGCTCACGGGTGGCAATGGGCTTCGGGCGCGACCTGCGGAGCGCGATCTTCTCGAAGGTCGAGACGTTCTCTCAGGTCGAGCTAAACCGCTTCGGCCCGGCGTCGCTGATCACCCGCAACACGAACGACGTCCAGCAGGTCCAGACCGTCGTTTTCATGGGCCTCACGATCCTGGTGTCGGCCCCGATCCTCATCGTCGGTGGGGTCATCATGGCCCTCCGAACGGACGTTCCCCTGTCGGGCCTGCTCGTGGTCGTCCTGCCGCTGATGGCCGGCATCATCGGCCTCGTCCTGTCGCGCGCGGTGCCGCTCTTCCGGGCGGTCCA
Source organism: Chloroflexota bacterium (assembly GCA_031369845.1). Classification (GTDB taxonomy): domain Bacteria; phylum Chloroflexota; class Limnocylindria; order Limnocylindrales; family CSP1-4; genus CF-46. The sequence continues at coordinate 122 of JANMPL010000609.1, read as the reverse complement.
GGAGAAGATCGACCGGATCAACCAGGTCATGCGCGAGACGCTGTCGGGCGTCCGGGTCATTCGCGCCTTCGTGCGGACCCGCCACGAGGAGCAGCGCTTCACGGACGCCAGCCGCGATCTCT
>JANMPL010000557.1:0-14768 GCA_031369845.1 Chloroflexota bacterium | reverse complement strand
ATCGGTTCGATCGTGGCCGCGTGGCTGGTCATCTCATTGGTCGGAGGAGCGCTGCTGCCGTTTATCGGCGTCCTGTTCCGCCCGCTCGATCCGGCAGCGACGGCGACGGGAAGCGCGCTTGTGGGCCTGGCCACGTTGGTCCTCGGCGGATTGATCTACCGGGACATCATTCGACGCGAACTCAGGGCGAGCTAGCTGCCTCAGGCTGGGGGCGGCCGCACCATGCCGTGGACGGGGACGTCCTCGCCGACCACGTACTCGCCGACGATCCGATAGCCGCGCCGTTCGTAGTAGCGCAGGTTCGGTTCGGTGAACGTCTCGAGGTAACAAGGCAGCCCGCGCGCGTCGGCGATCCGGTGGCCGTGCTCGATGAGGACGCTTCCGATCCCCGATCCCTGCTTGCTTGGGCCCACCCCGAAGAATTCCAGGCGGAAATGCGGTCCTGTGATCAGGCGCTCATGCTGTCGCTCGATCTCGCCGGTCATTGCGAGCATGCGCTCGCTCACTTCGAGCCCCCAGCGTTCTAACACCGCCTCGAAGCCGTTCGCGTCCATCGCGGCGTCCGACGGTCCGTGACTATCGGGGCCGAACCAGCTGGCGATACCGTCGATGGGGTCGCCGGCGACGACGAGATCGCCGTCCTCCGCGAGCGAGGCCGCGACGAAGGTCCGGGTTCCAACCGATCGCCGCGCTGCTGGTGGCGATCGTGATCGTCCTTGTGCCGTTCGAGCTCGGCGTCGTTCTTCGGGCCAGCCGCGGTCAAGGAATTCGATCGGTCATGCCGTATCGACGACCAATTCCCATCCGCGACTGGGTGTGGCTGGTTCCGGTGCTCATCGTCGCCGCCTTCGTCGGCTTTGGCGTGTCGATGGCCATCGAGCCCACGATCATCGACAGCCTGTTCTGCTGGCTGCCCGACTGGTTCGTGCGCCCGATCGACCCCGACCGGGTTCGGGAATACAGCCGAGAGGCGTGGCTCGTGACGCTCGCGGTGTACTTCGTGCTGAACGGGTACGTCGGCCCGATCGTCGAGGAACTCTACTTCCGCGGCTACCTCCTCCCGAGAATGGAATGGATGGGGCGTTGGGCGCCGCTGGTCAACGTCAGCCTCTTCTCGATCTACCACTTCTGGTCGCCGTGGCAGATCCTCGGCAGGATCCTGGGGCTCGCGCCGACGGTCTACGCCGTGCGCTGGAAGGAGAACATCTACCTCGGCATGGTTGTCCACTGCTCGCTGAATACGCTGGGCATGATCCTCCTCGGCAGCCTGATCCTCAGCCGTCTCTGAGTCGTAGCGAGGCCGTCAGCTACTCAGTCGTCCTGATCTTCCAGAACGAATCCTTCTTCACGACCTTGCCCTCTCGGAAGGTCCAGAGGTCGCAGCCGCGGACCTCGATCCGCTCGCCCGTGGTCGTCGTTCCCGACAGCGTCCACTCCGACGCCCCCCGGTCGCCGTCGACGAAGTGCTCGTCATCCTGGTAGCGAATGTCCGGGATCCCGGAGAAGCGGCCAGCAAACGCCTTCCGGACATCGTCGCGGCCGACGAAACGTTGACCCCACGGCCGAGGTCCGCGCGGCGCCTCGAAGACGGCATCGTCGGCGAAATGGGCCATGATCCCGTCGAGGTCGTGTTCGTCGAACGCCGATGCGATTGCGCGGATCATCCGCAGGCCCTCGTCGTGCTCCACGCTGCCTCCTTCGATGCCTGCGGCGTTCGCGATCAGGAAGCTGCTACTCGCGGTCTTTCGCGAACCCCTGTCGTTGTGCCTCCCGGAACGCGTCGCCGGCTTCGGCTTCCAGCGCATCGGCCTCGCGGACGACTTCGCCGGTGCGTTCGACGTCCTCCTGGGCTTCGGCATAGACCTGTTGCGCCGCGTCCGATGCCTGCGCTGCCGCGATGGACGCCAGATCCGACGCCTCCTTGGCGCGGTCGACTGCTTCAGCCGCCCCGGTTACGGCAGCCTGGGCCGATGTCGCCGCTGCCTTCGCGGCATCGGCTGACTCGACGGCGAGGCCAGCGGACTCCGCGGCCGACCTGGCCGTCTTGCCTACGCGCTCGGCCGTCCGCCAATCGGCAAGCAGCTCCTCCGCCGACGGTTTGGGTTTCTTTGCGTCCATGGTGGGCACCTCTGCGTGCCGCAACCCTACTCCACGTTGGTGAGTGCAGTCGGAGTCCGGACCTGGCGGTTCCAAGTGCAATACTCAGCCATGCCTGTCCGCACCGTCATCGAACGCGGGCCCAAGGGGAAGCGGTCGGTGGCCTTCAGCCTCGACTGGCCGGGGTGGAGTCGGGGCGCGACGAGCCCCGAGGTCGCCCTGGAGACGCTCGAGTCCTATCGGGAGCGCTACCGGCCGATCGCGGACCTCGCCGGGATGGCACGCGAGTTCGACGCCGCCGGGCCCCTCGAGATCGTGGAGGACAGGGTCGGAACCGGTTCGGTCGACTTCTGGGGCATCTCCTTCTCGCCCTCTTCGACCGAGCAGGGGCCGATGGGCGAGGCGGAGCTCGAGCGCGGGATCACCCTATTGCGGGCAAGCTGGGCATTCTTCGATGGCGTCGCGGCGCGGGTCTCGCCTGAGATGCGCAAGGGCCCGCGCGGGGGAGGACGCGACCGCGACCGGATCATCCGCCACACAATCCGCACCGAAAGCGAGGACTTCGCGAAGCAAGTCGGGCTGCGGATTCCGGAGGAAGCGGCGCTAAGCCCGGATGGACTGCGCCAGCATCGCGAGACCTACGTCGTGGCGATGCGCGCATACAACGCCGGAGAGGTCGAGCGGCGCATGCGGTCGTGGACGCTGCCGTTCCTCATCCGACACTCTGCCTTCCACACACTCGACCATGCGTGGGAGATGGAGGACAAGGATCTCTCCGCCCAGGACGGGGCCTGACCCACCAGCCTTCGGTCCGTGGGGCTTCGGAATCAGTTCACTCGGGGCCGAGGTGGTAGCCGAGGCGCCGCGGGAGGCGGCTGATCTCGAGGGCGAGGCGGTTCGGGCGGCGGCCGGACTCTTCGGCTTGTTCTCGGCGGACGATCGCTTCGCGGATCGCGCGGGCGCCCAGGTAGCGGAACGGCTCCGGGGGGAATGCCCGCGGCGTCGCGCCAACAATTGGCAGGGAGGCGGACTCGTCGTCGCGCTGGCCGGCGGCGAGTGCCGCGAGGATCCGGCCGCCGAGCACCGACGGCGCCACGCCGTTCCCGGAATATCCCAGCCCAAAGTGAACCCGCCCGCCGGGCAGCGTGCCGAACCACGGTCGGTGGTCGTCGTTGATGTCGATCGGGCCACCCCAGGCGTCCTCGATCCGGACGTCGGCGAGCGACGGGAACCAGCGGCGTAGCCCCTCCGCGGCTCGGCGCGCGGAGCCCGCATCATGCGTGAAAGCCCGGCCGATCCGACCGCCGTAGCCGGCCTTTCCTCCTCCACCGCCGAGGGCGATCCGGCCGTCGGGCGTCGTCCGCGCGTAGTGGAGGGTGAACCGCGAGTCGGCGACGCCCTCGCCGCCGGTCCAGCCGATCTCGGCAAGGCGATCGGGAATCGGTTCGGTCAGGACGATGTAGCTCGACCAGGTGACGAGCCGGCGGCCGAACTGGGGCATGGCGGCGGCCCATGCGTTGAGGGCGACGACGACCTGGCCGGCGACGATCAGGCCGGGTCCCTCAGCCGACGAGGTAGCGACGACCCCCTGGCCGCCGCCCTCGAGGCTCACGACGCGCGTTCGCTCGTGGATGACGACACCGCGCTCGAGGGCAACGCGCCGCAACCCGCGGGCGAGCGCGGCCGGCTGGACGGTCGCGGCGCCGGGCATGAACGCGCCCTCGCGGAACACAGGCGAGCGCACGCGGGCGGCGACTTCCTCGCGGGAGAGCGCCCGCCAGCGGTCCGCGAATCCGAGGCGCGCGCTCGCTTCAACCGCCTCGCTCCACGCGCCATCCTGGGAGGGTGCCGCGCTGACCGACACAAACCCGGCCGGCGTCCACCAGGCATCGACGCCGTTCGCCGCCGTCCACGTGCCTATCTCGTCGACCGCGGCGTCAACCGCCTGCGCCGTCCGGACTGCCGCCTCTTCGCCGAAGCGCTTGATGAGTCCGGGCAGCTCGTCCCACCAGCCGGTCACGAAACCGCCGTTCCGACCGGACGGGCCACCGCCGCAGATGTCCTGCTCGACGACGATGATCCGCGCCCCCGGCACGAGCTCCGTCAAGCGGATCGCGGTCCAGAGCCCCGTGTACCCGCCGCCGAGAATCGCGAAGTCGGCCGTGGCGTTCGCGAAGAGCGGCGGCGCGACGACGTCTGCGGAAAGTTCCGGCGGCTCGGCCTCGAGAGCTTCGCGGAGCCAGAACGAGCGCCGGGCGCCCGGGCGGACGCCGTCGAGCGGGTCCGACGGATCGGGTCGCGTCACCAGCCGCCGGCGTCGCGGACCAGCCGATGGAGGACCCGGGCGGCGACGGTCCGACGGTAGTCGGCGGTCGAGCGGACGTCGTCGATCGGGGTGATCTCGGCGGCGAGGGCCTCGGCGGCAGCATCGGCTGCTTCCGAGGTCGGCGCACGGCCCTCGAGAGCGGCCTCCGCAGCCCGCGCCCGGATCGGCCGGTCGGCGACGGATCCGAGCGCGACCCGGACATCGCGCCAGCCGCTCGAACCGCCGTCGTCGCGCCACGCCAGGGCGAGGACCACCTTGCTGATCGCCTGAGCCCGCCGCGTCCCAATCTTGCGGAAGCGGGCTTCGCGACCGCCGGCGACCGGGATCACGATCCGGAGGATGAGCTCGTCGGGCGCGAGCGCCGTTCGTCGGTAGGCGACCCAGAACTCCGAAGCGGGGATCGTGCGCTCGCCGCGCGCGCCGCCGACGACGAACTCCGCGTCGAGCGCCAAGAGAACCGGCAGCGTGTCGCCGGCCGGCGACGCGTTGGCGATGTTGCCGCCGAGCGTGCCGCGGTTCTGGATCTGTGCCGCGCCGATCGTCGCCGCGGCCTCGACCAGCGCCGGGAGATGCTCGCGGCACGGCGCCGAGCGGCGGATCTCCGTGTACGTCGTCAACGCGCCGATGCTGATCGCGCCACCATCCGACGAGATCCCGCGAAGCTCGTCGAGCCGCCACAGGTCGAGCATCCGGGCCGGCGGCTCGCCGATCTCGCCGGTGATCCGGACCATGACGTCGGTGCCACCGGCGATCGGGGTAAGCGGATCGTCGGCCGACGAGCCGGACAGCGCGGCGAATGCTTCTGCGAGGGATCGCGGCGTCTCGATCGGCGGCTCGACCGGCACGGATCAGCCCTTCTTGCGGCCGCGCCGACGGGCCAGGAGCACGAGGATCGCGGCGATAATCGCGAACCCACCGGCGACCTGGCGTGGGCTGAAGGCGACGCCGTAGTCAGCGTCGGTGGGCGGCCGATCCTCCTCTGGGTTCTCGTCGTTGTCACGGGCGGCTTGCGCATCGGCTTCGGCATCGGCTGCCCGTTCGGCCCGCTCGGTGGGTGTTCGCCCGTTTGTCATTGGTCGCCTCCGGCTGCAATCGCGATCGCTTCGATGATCTTCGTGTAGCCGGTGCAACGGCAGAGATTCCCGGCGATTGCTTCGCGGATCGCGGCCTCGTCGGTCCCACCCCCGTCGTCGAGATAGGCGCGCGCGGCCATGAGCATCCCCGGGGTGCAAATTCCGCACTGGGCACCGCCCGCCTCAAGGAACGCCTGCTGGAGGGGACCGAGCGCGGCGCCTCCTGCCGGCACCAACCCTTCGACCGTTCGAACCTCCGAGCCCTCGACCTGGCAGACCGGCACCAGGCAGGAATCCACGACCGCGCCGTCGACGAGCACCGTGCACGCGCCGCACTCCCCTTCCCCGCAGCCCTCCTTCGTGCCCGTCAGCCCGAGATCCTCGCGCAGCACGTCGAGGAGCCGCCGCATGCCGGGGGCGTCCACCTCGACCGGGTCGCCGTTGACGCGGAACGTGTAGGCGCTCACTCGTTGTGCCATCCGTCGTCGACGCGCTCGTCGTCCGGGCCGGGGCCTCGGAGCGGCAGGGGGTCGGTCAGGGCGTCCGGGCGGGGGTCCGTGCCCTGGTCGATCGGCGCCTCGACGGCGGCATCGACGGCCTCCGCGGTGGCGGATCCGGGCGAGCTGGCCGGCGTCTCGGTCGGCGGAGTCGCTCCCATCGCCGCGAGGATCCGCTCCGGGCTCGCCGGCAGGTCGTGGATCCAGGCGCCGGTTGCATCGTGGATCGCGGCGACGACCGCCGGCGCCCCGACGTCCATCGGCAGCTCCCCGACCCCCTTCGCGCCGTGCGGCGCGCTGGCGAACGGCGCCTCGACGAGGATCGAGGTGATCCGCGGGGCATCGAGCGAGGTCGGGATGATGTACGTCGCGAGCCGGTCGTTGAGGTAACGCCCGTCGCGCAGCTTGATCTCCTCGATCGTCGCGTAGCCGATCGCCTGGAGCGTGCCCCCCTCCACCTGACCTTCCGCGAGCGTCGGGTGGATGACCTTGCCGATGTCGTCGGCCGCGACGACGTCCCGGACCGTGACCTCGCCGCTGTCGAGATCGACGTCGACCGACGCGACGCAGGCCGCCCAGCCGAACGCCGGATAGGCGTCGCCGTGGTAGGTCGCGTCGTCGAAGTGGACGCCCGGGTAGGGCTCGAACTGCTGGTCGATCCTGGTCGCGCCATGGGTCGCGGCGTCGTCGCGGTAGGCGCCGGCGAAGTCGCGGCCCGGGTTGCGCCCCTCGACCTCCGCCCGGAGGCGCTGCGCCGCCTTGATAACCAAACCGCCGACGACCATCGCAGTCCGGCTGGCGACCGTCGGCCCCGAGTCCGGCACGATCGCGGTGTCCTGCGGCGCGATATGGACGTCCTCGTAGGCGACACCGAGCTCCGCCGCCACGAGCTGCGGGAAGATCGTCTTCGTCCCCTGCCCCATCTCCGTCGAGCCGGTGAGGATCCGAATCCGGCCGTCGGCCCCGAGTTCGACGGACGCGACCGACGCGAGCTTGACCTCGCCCGAGCCGGTAAAGCCGGCCCCGTGCCAGGCGAGGGCAATGCCGATCCCCGACGCCGTCCGATCCGGGCCGGTGGCGTGCGAGGAAGCGAGCACGATCCCGGAGCCGCCACGTCGGACCCGAGCGGCGGTCGTTCGGGCCCGGACGCCCTCGAATTCGGCCGCCTCGGCGGCCCGTTCGAGGACCTCGGAAGCCGCGACGCTGTCCTGCAACACCTGGCCGGTCGGGGTCGTGTCGCCGACCTGGTAGAGATTCCGTCGGCGGATGTCGAGCGGGCTCAGGCCGAGGTCCTCGGCGAGCCGGTCGATCTGAACCTCCGCCGCGAACTCCGTCTGCGGCGCCCCGAACCCGCGGAAGGCGCCGTTGGGCGGCGTGTTCGTCCGCGTCGCGCGGGCACGGATGCGGACGTTCGGGCAGCGGTACGGGCCGCCGGCGTGGATCGCCCCGCGGCTCAGCACGACGGGGGTGAGCGTGCAATACGCGCCACCGTCCATGACGACCTCGATGTCCTGGGCGACGAGCGTGCCGTCGCGCTTGACGCCCGTCCGGTGGGTGACGATCGCCGGGTGGCGCTTCGTCGTTGCCGAAAGGTCCTCGTGTCGGTCGTAGATCATCCGGACCGGCTTGCCGGTCTTGCGGGCGAGCAGCGCCGCGTGGATCGCGAGGATCGAGGGGTATTCCTCCTTGCCTCCGAACCCGCCGCCGGTCTCGGCCTGGACGACCTGGGCCTGCTGGTCGTTGAGTCGGAGCGACCGCTTCAGCGCCTTGTGGATGTAGTACGGGCACTGGAGCGAGCCGTGGACCGCGACGCCGCCGTCCTCCCGCGGCACCGCGATCATCGCGTTGTTCTCGATGTAGAGCTGCTCCTGGTGGCCGACGCGGTAGGTCCCCTCGAGCACGAAATCGGCCTCCGCGAAGCCTTTGTCGAGGTCGCCGGCGGCGATCTCGTAGTGGGCGAAGACGTGGTCGCTGACAAGCGGGTCGAAGACCGCGGGGAGCTTCTCCGTGCGAACGGTGATGCGGTGCCGGGCGGCGCGCAAGGTCTCGCGGTCCGCGGCCGCAAGGAGGACCAGGGGTTCCGCGTGGTGCTGGATCTCGCCACCGACAGGCACGAGCACCGGCTGGTCGTCGCTGATGAGGCTCACGATGTTGTCGCCGGGGATGTCGGCTGCGGTGACGATGGCGACCTTCGACCAGTCGAACGCGGGGTCGAGGTCGATCGCTACGAAGCGCGCGTGGGCGTCGGTCGATCGGATCGTCGCGCCGAACCATGCGCCTGGGAACACGAGGTCATCGGCGTACTTCGCGGCTCCGGTCAGCTTGTCGGGGCCCTCGCGGCGCAGCGGAGCGTTGACGCGGGCACGGCCGGGGGCGATCTCGCCACGGCGGACGACGAGGGCGTCCGGGGCGCTCCGACGGGGTGCGACAGGGGTAGTGGTCCGGCTGGGCGGTGTCCGGATCGTCATGCGGTTCGGGTCGACCCTCCTAGGCCGAGGACGATATCACCGCGACGCTCGAGCGGCCGCTCCCGCGAGCGTCGTTCGGTGCCGGACGGGACCTCTGGCTGGGTCGGTCTGGTACAGATGTATGACATCCCGATGAGACCGCGCCAACGAACATTGCCTGACGCGACGATCCGCCTGTAATCAGGGTCGGCGTCGAAATCCGGCGTGCGACCGGGGCGCACCAGCCGCTGGACCGAGGGCTGTCGATCAATGGATACGTATCAGGACATGGCAACGACCGACGCGGACGCGCCCGCGTCCGAGGCTGACTCGTCCGCGGCTGACTCGTCTGCCTCCGCGCCGGAGCCGCCCGGTCGCGGTGACGCCATCCCGATCGTGAGCCTGTCCGTCCCGGAGCCGTCGGGCTGGAGCGACCCGCAGACCGGCACCGACGGGCCGCGCCTCTGGGACCGCCTGATCATCAGCGAGTCGGCCCGGGTCCGACGCTACAAGCGGCCCGCGACGGTGGTCCTCGTCGAGGTCGTCGGCATCGACGGTCTCGCCCGCCTCTGGGGCCCGAGGGTCGCGGAGCACGCCCTCGCGGCTGCGGCGCGGATCCTGGCCAAGGAAATCCGGACGAGCGACCACATCGCTCGCCTCGAACGGCTCCGGTTCGGCGTGCTGCTGACCGAAACAACCGAGATCGCGGCGATCAATTTCGTGGAGCGCGCACGGGCCGCATGCGAGCGCGACCTCCAGGTCGCCACACAGGTCGTCAGCGTCGCCTTCGGCTGGGCCAGCCCGCCCAAGGGCGGCGACCTCTCCGATGCGATGGCCCTCGCAGCCGAGCGGCTGGCCGCCGAGATCGCGGAACTCGCCGAGGCCACCGCAGCGACCGAGCGCATCGAGGGGAGCGACTCCGCCGAGCGCTAATCGGGCTCGCCGCACCACCGACCCAGACCCTCCGGCACCGTCGACGACCGCACCCGACCGCACCCGAGTGCCCGTCACCCGGTCGGTCTGCCCGTATCCGCGCCTATCCCGCACATGTCGTTGTCGGGCCGCAACAAGAACTGGTCCTAGGACCTCCCGGACCATCGTCAGGGACGCGGTTGGCATCTATCTTCGACGGGTCATCGGACCGTCGCGTTTCTCGGAGCAATCATCATGTCCACGCAGGAAGCGATTGTCGCCGTCCTCGTTGTGGCGATCTTCGCCAACGTCGTTCTCGCCGTGGGGCTGATCGTCGGGCCGCGGATTCGGTCGCGACGCGAGGCCTCGTACAGGGAAGGCGTCCGCGAAGCCGCCGGCCAGCGTCCAGCCCTGGCGTCAAACGGCGTTCAGCGGCCGATTGGCAACGGCCGGCCCTATCCGGTCGGGTCCGGTGTGCCATCAGCGGCGAGCCTTGACGCTCGCGCCGGGGCCGCGGCCAAGCCTGGCCCCGTCGAGCCGCCGACGACCACCGATCCCGAAACCGGGTTCGAACTCGCCGCCTCGTGGTCGAAATGGCTGGCCGAGGAGGGCGCTCGGGTCGGTCGCTACGGTCACCCGGCAACGATCGTGCTGGTCGAACTTGCTGGGGTCGACCGCCTCGCCGAGCGGCTCGGGCCCGAGGCAGCGGATCGGTTGATCCCGCCGATCGCGACGACGATGCGCCGTCATGCGCGAGCCGCAGACAATCTCGCCCGCCTCGGTCGGGCTCGATTCGGGGCGCTCCTCACCGAGACCGACGAGGTCCTGGCGATCAACTACATCGAGCGGGTCCGGTCGGCGTGCGACGTCTGGCTGCAGTCGGGGGCAGTTGCGCTCCGGCTGTCGATTGGTTGGGCGGAGGTCGGGCCGAAGCAGCCTGTCGAGGTGGCACTCAAGGCCGCCGAGTCTCGGCTCAACGAAGAACGGCAGCGGCTTCGAGAGCGATCAGAGCTCGACCCCGATGGGACGCCGGGCGCGGAGTCCACGGCGGACTCCATGGCGGCCGAGACCGAAGTCAAGCCGCGGACGATGCAGGCGGCGCGGGCGTAGGTCTCGTCCTCGCGTTCGTCGCTCAGTCGCGGGCGCGGTGCAGCGCTCGGCCTGGCGTCCGACCCGTGTGCGCGCCGCCGTCGACGACGAGCTCGCCGTTGACGATCACCGTTTCGATCCCGTCGGGGTAACGTCGCGGCTCGTCGTAGGTCGCGTTGCTGCGTACCGTCGCCGGGTCGAAGACGACGACGTCCGCCATCGCTCCGTCGCGCAGTGCGCCCCGGGTTTTGAGCCCCAGGCGGGCGGCCGGCGCCGACGTCATCCGTCGGATCGCCTCCTCCAGGCTGAGCAGCGCCTCGTCGCGGACAAACTGGCCGAGGATGCGGGGGAAGCTTCCGTAAGTCCTTGGGCTTGGTTTCGCCCCGACGAACGTGGAATCCGTGCCCACCATCCCAATCGAGTGCCGAAGGAAGCGGCGGATGCCGTCGATGTGCGGGCCGGTCGTGACCTCGTTCGGGCTGAGGTCCTCGTCGAGGAGTAGATCGCACAGCCCGTCGACGGGGTCCTTGCCCGTGGCGTCGATCAGCTCGCCCAGCGTCCGGCCCTCCCACTGGAGATTCTCCGGCCGGTGCAGATAGCCGATCCTTATGTCCCGGAGGCCGCCGGCGCCGGCAAAGAGCACGCCGCGTTCCTGGAGATCGCGGCGAATGCGGTCGCGCGTGCCGCGGTCGGCCAGGCGCTCCTTCGTCTTGATCGGGCCGCCGGCCTGGACCCAGGTCGGGATGAGGATCAGGAGGCGGGTGCTCGCCCATTCGGCCGGGTAGGCGTCGAACGTGACGTCCTGCCCGGTGGCGCGGGCGTCGTCGATGAGGTCGAGCATCTGGTCGGGCGTACCGGGGAACGTCTTGCGGTGGTAGAAGTGTGTGATGTGAGCCGGCGCCTCGCCGCGTCGCCCGATCTCGATCGCCTCGCGGAACGGGTCGAGGAAGCGGTCACCGAGCGCGTATCTGACATGGGTGTGATAGAAGCCACCGCTCCGCGCGGCCTCGCGGCTGAGGGCCGCCAGTTCGTCGGTCGTGGCGTAGCAGCCGGGCGGGTAGTCGAGGCCTGAGCTGATCCCGAACGCGCCCTCCTCCATGCCCTCGCGGAGCATCGACTGCATCCGCTCCGTAGCCGCGGGCGTCGCGGGCTCGTCGTCCCAGCCGATCGCCCCGATCCGCAGCGCGGAGTTGCCGATCAGGTACGCGATGTTGAGGCTGACCTTGTTGTCAAACCGCCGGAGGTAGGCCGCGACGGTGTCCCAGTCGTAGGCGATGTCCGGCTTGCCGTCCAGGCCGGAGTTCAGGTGGACGAAGGCCTCGAGGTCCGCGTGGTCCGCGAATGGGGCGTAGCAGTTGCCGTCGACGCCGATCACCTCGGTGGTGATGCCCTGGCGGACCTTCGGGTCGTGGGTCGGCTCGGCGAGGATCATGAGCCCCGAGTGGGAGTGAAGGTCGATGAACCCCGGCGCGACGACCTTGCCGGTGGCGTCGATCGTGCGTGCGGCCTTCGCCCCGCCCGGCTCCGGCTCCCCGGCCGCGTCGATCACCCTGAGCCGATCGCCCTCGACAACGACCGTGCCCGGTCGCCCGGGCGCCCCCGTCCCGTCGACGACTGTGCCACCGGTAATGACGATGTCGGCCGCGCTCATCGCCCGCGAGCCCCGGTTGCCCGCTGAACGCTGGGCGTTCCTACGAGCGTTCGGTGCGCCGTGTCGACATTGTGCCGGCGGTCTCCTGCGCCATCTCGAACGCCGGGCGTTCTGGCCAGCGGCTGACGGGCCCTCCGGCGCCCCCGCAAGGGTCCCCGAGCGTCGGTAGGAACGCTGGGCGTTCGAAACGCGGTAGATCCGGAGTAAAGAGCCAACTGGCACGATCCGTAGAGATGCCCAGTCGAGACCGCCCGGCCGATCGAGGAAGAAGGCGATCCAGGATTGCCGTGCGCCGGGTCGCGGATGACGCACGCTTGGCGAGGATCGCGGCGGGTTTGAGCCAGGCGGAAGTCGGACGCGCGATCGGGACGTCCCATGCGCGGGTCGGTCGATTCGAACGCGGCGAGGTGGCCAATCCGAGCGTCGACTTCCTCGGCGCCTACTGTGCCGTCGTCGGGTTGGAGCTCGCGATCCGGGCGTATCCGGCCGGTGATCCGATCCGAGATCGGGCGCAGCTGGCGTTGCTCGAGCGGTTCAGGTCCCGGCTCCACCCAACGTTGCGCTGGCGAGCCGAGGTGCCGCTGCCGATCGAGGGCGATCTGCGGGCCTGGGATGCCGAGATCACCGGCGCAAGGCCAGACTGGTGGCGAGCCCGCGTCGAGGCCGAGACGAAGATCGCGGACGGCCAGGCGCTCGAACGGCGACTCGCCCTCAAGCTCCGCGACGATCCAGGCGGTCACCTCATCCTCCTCGTCTCAGACACGCGGGCGAACCGCGGGGCGCTCCGGTCGCTGGGCGTCGGCCTGCGGGAGCTTCTGCCGCTCGAGACGCGCGCCATTCTGACTGCCCTCGCGGCCGGTCGGGACCCAGGAATGAGCGGCGTCGTCATCCTGTGACGGGCTCCGACCAGGATTGGAGCTCGACGATGTTGGACTCGGGGTCGGTGACGTAGGTCCAGGTCACAACACGGCCGTCGGCGGTCGTGGCCGTTACGATCGATCCGACCTTTCGCCCGCCCGCGTCCAGCACGGCATTCCGCGCGGCGGCCACGTCCTGCACGACGAAGGCGATGTGCTGGTAGCCGGGACGGTTCGCCGCAGGGCGCAGCGCTTCGGGGCCCGACTCGTACTGGTAGATCTCGAGGGTTGGGCCGTCGGCGCCGAGTCCGAGCCCGGGCAAGCGCAGATGGGCTCCGCGTAGCGCCGCGCCGGGGATGCCGGTGCCCGCCTCAAGGTCGGCGCCGCGGTAATCGCGGAGCGGCGGGACGACCTCCAACCCGAAAACCTGCCTGTAGAAGTCGGCCAGCCGGCGCCAATCGCGGGCGTTGACGTTCACGTGGCCGAATCGCGCGTCAATCACGATCGCCCCTCCAATCGCCGGCCGCGGACCCAGGCGCCCCGAACCATGTCGGGGTGGGCCCGGAAGATGAGCCGACCGACGAGATCGGCCGGGTCGTCGAGGAGCGAGAGATCAGCCTCGCCCGACAACGGGGCCGTCATCGCAGGATCCACGACGATCACGTCTGCCTCCTTCCCCACCTCGACCGAACCGATCCGATCGTCGAGCCCAAGCACCCGCGCCCCGTCGAGCGTCCCGAGCCGCAACCACGCGAGCGGGTCGAGCGGCGGTCGCTCCTCGCCGGCCAGCGAACGCCGCGCCATCTGGGAATATGCCCCCATCCGCATCACCGAGAACAACGCAGGATCCGGCCCACCCGACACGTCGGAGCCGAGGCCAACGACAACGCCCGCCTCCAACCAGCGCGCCAGCGGCATCACGCCCGCCCCGATGAACAGATTCGACGCCGGACAATGCGACACCCGCGTCCCAGTCTCCACGAGCCGCATGACCTCCCGATCCGACAGGTGGATCGCATGCGCGAGGACCGACCGCTCGCCAAGCCCACCCGCCCGATCGTAGACATCGACGTAGTCGCGGGCCTCTGGAAAGAGGCGGGCGACCTCGGCGATCTCGCCCGGGTCCTCCGACACATGCGTCTGCCACCAGGTCCCGGTCGAGTGCGCGAGCGACGCGGACTCACGAAGCATCTCGGCCGTGCACGAGACCGCGAATCGCGGCGTCACCGCGTAGCCGAGCCGCCCGTCGGCCGCGCCATGCCAGCGCGCGATCAGGTCGGCCGCCTCGCGAAGGCTGCGGTCGAGGATCGTCGCCGGCTCGATCGTCGGGTCGTACGTAACCCGATCCATCATCACCTTGCCGAGGATCGCCCGGATCCCGTGCGCCTCAGCCGCCCGAAACGCCTCGTCCATCGCCGCCTCGTAGACGACGCCGTAGGCAAGCACTGTCGTCGTCCCGGCGGCCGCGAACGCCCGGAAGATCGCCGGAGCGAGGCGGGAGGCCACGGCCGGATCGGCCCACGAGCGCTCGGTCGGAAATGTCAGTCGGTCGAGCCAGGTCAGCAGGTCCAGCGCGAACCCGAGGCCGGCGTTCGGGAGCTGCGGCAGGTGGGCATGCGTGTCGATGAGCCCGGGCATGAGGAGCCACGGCCGGACGTCGACGGCGCCGGCGACCACATCGGACGGGGCAGCGCTCGCCGACCCCACGAACGCGATCGACCCACCCGCGTCGACCGCGACGACGCCGTCGGGCTCGTGGAGCGTCTCACCCGACGCCAGAGGCGACAGGATCCGGGCGCGGATCGCGAACGGCGGCCGA
>JANMPL010000539.1:0-3833 GCA_031369845.1 Chloroflexota bacterium | reverse complement strand
CTCGCCCGACTGCTGGCGCGCCTCGAGCTGCTCGAGCAGGCCGATCCGCTTCTTGATCGTCGTGAAGTTCGTCAGCATTCCGCCGAGCCAACGCTTGTTGACGTATGGCTGGCCGGCGCGGGCGGCCTCCTGGGCGATCGGCTCCTGGGCCTGCTTCTTCGTGCCGACGAACAGCACGTACTCGCCCCTGGCGACGACGTCGCGGACGAATTCAAGCGAGGACTCCAGATGCTTGACCGTCTGGGCCAGATCGATGATGTGGATCCCGTTGCGCTCCGCGAAAATGAACGGGCGCATCTTGGGATTCCAGCGGCGTGTCTGGTGGCCGAAGTGGACTCCGGCTTCGAGCAGCTGCCGCATT
The DNA here is from genome assembly GCA_031369845.1 of Chloroflexota bacterium. Taxonomy (GTDB): domain Bacteria; phylum Chloroflexota; class Limnocylindria; order Limnocylindrales; family CSP1-4; genus CF-46. The sequence goes on along the minus strand of JANMPL010000539.1, from coordinate 3,472 downwards.
GAAACGGACGGCACGGTGAGCGACCTCCTGTCGGTTTGTTCCGCCGCGGACCTCGTCGCCGGGGGCCGGCCTCGTGGCGTTGCCGCCTCGCTGCCGGCACCGTCCCGGTCGGAACGGTCCGCGTGTGATCTCCGTCGCCCTGATTGGGCACGGGTGTGAGTTCAAAGGCGCGGTCTCGCACGTTGCGGCTCCGGGCCCGGCGGAGTCTATCACGGGTCCGCGTGACCTCCTTGCACCGACGATGGCGCTCCGCCATCGATTTCGCCTCCAGCGTCACGCTCACCGGGTCCAGCGGCGATCGTGATGGCCCAAAGCCATTTGGGTGGGCCGGAGGAGGCAACGCGCCGGGGCGTCGAACCGGGGTCGATGGCCACCAGCCATCGAAGCCCAGTCCGTGACTCCGAGTCAACCAGACTGGCGCGAACAGGGTGCTCTCGGCTCTGCGCGCCGTGCCCAGCGTGGTTTCGGCACGCGCGGTCAACAACTGGCCCCGAACACGTCGGGCGCCGCGGCGAACGCAGGTCGCTGTTGACTGTGAGTCTCGTCGCGCCGGCGCACGCACTCAGCCGGCAAGGGCGTCCCGATGGTGGCGGATCCTTGGCCGTGACCCAGGCGTCATGCCCGGCTCAACGACGACCAGATCCACTCGGACCGGCAGCCTCGGGACGGCCATGCCGCCCGGCAGCCCATCCGCGAGCAATCGGCCCAGCGCGGCGCGAAGATGGCCGCGCTTGCGGTAGTCGAACGTCTCCTCCGGGAGCCCGAAGTCGCGTCGGCGCCGCCAGCGGACCTCGACCACCACGAGCGTCGGCGGCGGGCCCGGGTCGACCGCCACGAGGTCGAGCTCGTGGCGACCGACATGGACGTTCCGGGCGAGGACGGTCCAGCCTGATTCGGTCAGCCGCGCACCGACAAGAGCCTCCGCGGAGTCGCCCGCGACCTGCGCCGTCGTTCGTGTCTGAGAAGCGGATGGGCCGTCCACCCGAGGATGGTCCCAGCCGAGTCTCATCCGCGGCTTACCGCTGGCTCGCCCGGACCTGCACAGGCGCTCACCCGGCGCTTACGTGGCGGCCAGCTCCAGGGTCTCGAGGTCAGGCAGGTCGAGGGTCGCGTCGTCGGCCATGACGGGCAGGAACTCCCGTTCGAGAAGCTCGTGGGTCGAGGGGGACGCGCCGGGATCGGCGAGCAGGTCGAGATCGAGCTGGTCGCCCGCGAGCGTCCGCTGGAGGGCGAGGAAGCTCCGGCGGTGAAAGGGCGTCAGGCCCTGGCGGCGGATCGCATCGCGATGGTCGCGCGTCGCGTAGCCCTGGTTGTGCTCCCAGCCGTAACCGGGATAGCGGGCGGCGAGGCGGGTCATCATCCGGTCCCGGACGACCTTGGCCACGACCGAGGCGCACGCGATCGAGTAGCAGAGGGCGTCGCCGTCGACGATCGAGGTGTACGGGCCGACCTGATGCTCGAAATTCGCGATCCGATTGCCGTCGACGAGGACGTGCTCGTGGCCGCCGATCCGGGCGATCGCCCGGCGCATCGCGAGATGGGTGGCGTGGTAGATGTTCAGCCGATCGATCTCGGCGACGGACGCGGCGCCGACGCCGATCGCGACGGCGCGCTTTCTGATCAGCGGTGCGAGGCGCTCGCGCTGGGCCATCGAGAGGGTCTTCGAATCGCGGACGCCCGGGATCCGGTGACAGTTTGGGCGCATCACGACCGCGGCAGCGACGACTGCTCCACAGGTCGGTGCAACGCCCACCTCGTCGACGCCGACGACGCGTTCGAGGCCGTCACGCCAGAGGCGGCGCTCGAAACGAAGCGTGGGGACGATGACCGTCATCGGCGTCAAGGGTAGCCGAACCGACGGGGAATCGAGCGACCCCGGCGATTGCCGGGGTCGACGCGTCGTCGGGCGGGCTCCCGGACCTAGTTGTTCGGGCGACGCTCGCGGAGGGTCGCGGCCTTGCCGACACGCTTGCGGAGGAAGTAGAGCTGCGCTCGGCGGACCTGACCGTGGCGGATGACCTCGATCTTCTCGATCCGGGGGCTATGGATCTTGAACGTCCGCTCGACGCCCACGCCGCTGGCGATCCGGCGGACCGTGATCGATCGGGTGATGCCGCCGCCACGCAGGCGCATGACCGTTCCCTCGAAAACCTGGATCCGCTCCCGGTTGCCCTCGACGACCTTGGCCGAGACCTTGACCGTGTCGCCCGATGCGATTTCCGGCAGGTCCGTTCGGAGCTGGTCTGAGACGATCTCGTCGAGCACGTTCACGGTAGAGTCCTGTTCTTTGGTCGGCAGCGCGGCGTGGCGGCGCTGCGATGGATCGATGGAACTGCGGCCGGTTGGGCCGGCGGACGACGGAGGATAGCATGCCTCCGACCGTCAGCGCGGGCTCAGGCTCCGTCCGTGTCGGACTCGAGCTCCCGCAGGAGGTCGGTTTCCTCGCGGCTCGCTTGCCGATCCGCGAGCAGGTCCGGGCGCCGGACGAGCGTCCGACGCAACGATTCCCGCAGCCGCCAGCGCCGCACAGCGCCATGATCTCCGCTGACGAGGATCGGTGGGACGTCATTGCCCTCAAACGATGGCGGACGAGTGTATTGGGGGTACTCGAGCAAACCGTCTGCGAACGATTCCTCGTCCGTGGAGGCGTCGTCGATCGCTCCGGGGAGCAGCCGGATCACCGCGTCGATGACGACGAGCGCCGCCAGCTCGCCACCCGTCAGGACGTAGTCGCCGATCGAGAGCTCGAGATCGACGAGGCCGCGAATCCGCTCGTCGACACCCTCGTAACGCGGGCAGACGAGGATGAGATGGGACTGCGTTGCGAGCTCATGGGCCCGCTCCTGGCTGAACGGCGCGCCGACCGGATCCAACAGGATCGCGAGCGACTCGGGGCGCCGAAGCGCCACCAGTGCGGCCGCGATCGGCTCCGGGCGCATGACCATCCCCGCGCCCCCGCCGTACGGGGCGTCGTCGACGCTCCGATGCCGCCCGATCCCCCACTTGCGGAGGTCGTGCGTCCGGATCTGGACGAGGCCGCGCTCCTGGATCCGGCCGGGGATGCTCGCAGCGAGCGGCCCCTCGATCATCGGCGGAAAGAGCGTCACGACGTCGATCTCGAGCGGCACTGAGGAATCAGGCCTCGTTCTGGTCGGCGGAAGCCGAGGCGTCGGTGTCGGCTGCCGCATCGGCGGCGGCGGGTTTCGGACTGCGCGAGCGGGGTCGTCGGCGCGGCGCCCTCGGTCGCGACGCGTCCCCCCGCCGCTTCGGTGGCGCCAGGTCGAACGCCTCGGCGTCGATCACGATCTCCCCACGGCGCGGAGCGAAAACGCGGACGAACGGCCGCACGCCGGGGACATCGAACTCGCCGTATGCCCCACCGGTGACCGTGTAGATCTCGGCGCCGCCGGATCGATAGACGTCCTTGACCGTTCCGAGGATCGTGCCGTCGACTCCGCTGACCGTCGCCCCG
>JANMPL010000518.1:0-3433 GCA_031369845.1 Chloroflexota bacterium | reverse complement strand
ACCGGCGTGCCGTGCCACGTGGCCGAGAACTCCCTGAATTGCGTCGCCATCGGCACGGGTCTCGCTCTCGAGCATTTCGACTTCTTCAAAAAGTCGCTGGTCTCACAGGTCTAGGCACTTGGAATTGGCCTCAGTGCCGAGTAGGCACCTTCAACCGAAGAATTGCCACTTGCCCACCGAGGTACGAGGCGGAGCTCCGTGACGCCATCGGCCCGAGGTCTCCGAGGCGGAGCTCCGTCGACGCCATCGGCCCGACGTGCGTTCGTCGACCTTCACGTCCATACCTCGGCCTCGTTCGATTCGATCGCATCGCCCGAGTCGGTCGTTCGGGCCGCCGCGATGCGCGGGCTGACCCACATCGCGATCACCGATCACGACCGGATCGAGGGCGCCGTCGCGGCGCGAGAGATCGCCCGAACGGCCGCTCCGGAGTTGACGGTGATCGTCGGCCAGGAGGTCAGGACCCGCGACGGCGACCTCATCGCTGCGTTTCTCGAGAGGGACGTCCCGAGCGGGCTCCCACCGGCCGAGACGATCGCTGACATCCGCGCCCAGGGCGGGCTGGTGGGGATTCCGCATCCCTTCGACCGCTTCCGCGGCTCGCTCCTCACCGACGAAGTGCTTGCGGCAGTCGCACCGCTCGTCGACTGGGTCGAGACGCACAACGCCCGGATCATGGTCGGTACGGGCAACGAGCAGGCCGCGGCCTTCGCTCGGGCTCACGATCTGCCCGGCGTCGCGGTCTCCGATGCTCACTCGGCGATGGAGATCGGGGTTGCCTACGCCGCCCTGGACGGTGATCCATCGACGGCCCAGGGTTTGCTCGCCGCGCTCCGCAACTCGGAGCTCGTCACCGGGCGGGCGACGTTCTTCGTCCGGGCCGTCACGCCCATCGCCAAGCTGATCCAACGGGCCCGCGGGAACGGCCGCGATCGCCAAGAGACGACCCGATGAGCGACCGGCCGCCGGCCGATCCGTCCCCGCCCCCGCCGGACGGCTCGCCGACCGACGCGACCGGCTCCGGCGCGCCCGCCGACGAGGAGCGTCGATCCGGCTTCGACCGCCGTCGCGGGCAGCGCCGCCGCGGCCGCCGAGCGGCCCATCAACCGGATCGCCGATCCGGCAACGAGCGACGAGTTCCGGAGCAGCGACGTACGGACGACCGGGTCAGCGCCGACTCGCTGTCGCTCGGTCGCCGTCTGCGCCAGCCGAAGACGATCGTCTCGCTCGTCCTGCCGATCATCCTGCTGTATTTCTTCGCCCGGGCCCTACCGGGCTTCAAGCTGGATGCCGTTCCCGGCCTCATTCTCGAGGCGAACCCGCTGCTATTGCTCGCCGCATTCGCCGTGTTCTATCTCGGGTTTCCGTTGCGGGGCCTGCGCTGGGCCGTGCTCATTCGGGGCACTGGCTATCCGCTCCGCCTGCGCGATGCCACCGAGATCATCTTCATCTCGTGGCTCGTCAATTGCCTCGTCCCGGCCAAGCTCGGCGACCTCTACCGGGCGTACCTCCTGAAGATCAACAGCACGGTCTCGCTGAGCCGGACGTTCGGGACGGTCTTCATCGAGCGGGTCCTCGACCTCTTCGCGATCGTCGTGTTCGGCCTGGGCTCCGGCTATTGGAGCTTCCGTGGGAGGTTGCCGGACGAGGTCCAGGTCGTATTCCTGATCGGCGTGATCGTCGTGGTCGTCCTGGCTGCCGGACTTCTGTCGATGCGGAACTTCGGACGGCGCGTCATCCTCGCCCTGCCGCTGCCGCACAAGGTCATTGAGTTCTACGATCGCTTCGAAGAGGGTGTCTTCTCGGCCGTAGGGATGCGGGCGCTGCCCCGCCTCATCTTCCTGACCGGGCTCATCTGGACGACCGAAGCGATGCGCCTCTTCCTCGTCGTCGAGGCGCTCGGCTTCCCCGACGTCCACCTCGGCATCAGCGGTGCATTCTTCGTGGCGCTCACCGGATCGCTTCTGACCGCTGTCCCGTTCACGCCGGCAGGGATCGGAGTGGTCGAAGCCGGCGTCGTTTTCGTGCTCACCACGGTCTACGGCATCCCGCCGACGGAGGCCATCGCGATCACCCTCGTCGACCGGGTGATCAGCGTCCTCTCGATCATCTTCTTCGGCTCGATTGCCTATTCCGTCTCCGGCAAGCGCCGCGGCGAGGGACTGGAGGGTCCGGGCCACAGCCCCGAGCCCGAACCCACCGGCTGACGCGGCTTCCCCGTCGCGCCCGCCCCAAAAGTCGGGTTGTAATGCCCGCTGCAAGGCATGTTGTGTACAGTTGCGGCCTTCAGCGCCACGGACACGCCGGGACAGCGCCGCGTGGCACAACCAGCGAAGCCAGTGGCGATCACGGACGGCCCCGCGGCCGACCCAGGAGGGCCCGCGGCCGACAGACCTACGGTCCGAGTCGCCGCCTCAGCATCCGAGTCTTCCTGCGTGTCGTATCAGCGTTCGATGTCCGCCGCTCCCAACTGTCTCACGCCCGAACCGTGGCAGACCGCACCGCAGCCGACCCATTCCTCGGCCCCGGACGGTTCCATGGGGGTACGAACGGGTGATACAGCCGGACTATGCCCAGACGGGATAGTGCGATGAGCGCGGCACATCCCGCGCGCGCGACTCACGGAGCGCCGAACCAGACAATGACCAGCCAGAACGGCCGCGCATTCAACGAATGGCTTCGAGCCCAGCTCAAGGCCAAGAAGATGTCGCAGCGACAACTCGCACAGCAGTCCGGCGTCGATCACTCGACGATCTCCCGGTTGATCCGGGGCGACCGGATGCCCTCCCTCGGCACGGCGACCAAACTCGCCCGTGGCCTGCGGGAGCTCCGCGAGGACGCCGACACGGCGCAGTACCTCGGCCTCGTGACCGCCGGTGCAATGAATCCCACGGCCCGCGTCGAATATGCCCTTCGCGCTGACGAGATGCTCAGCGAGCCGCAGGTCCGACAGATCATGGAGTATTACCTGGCCGTCCGGATGCGCCGCTTCGGCCGCGCGTTCCAGCCGTCCGAGGGTTCCACGAATCGGCCGCCCGAGCGACCCGTCGCTCGATCACAGCCGTCAATCGGTGGACCCGTCGTGGCCGGCGTCGGGCAGGCAACGACCCGCCTCGCCGACGCCCGACCCATTGGCCGGCCGATGGGCCGCCAGGGTCGCCCCTAAGGCCCCCACTCCGACTACACCTCAGGGCTCGACCCGGATCGCCCTCCACGTCCGGGTCTCGGGGACTGCGAAGGCCGGCGTCTGGGGCGCCGGCCTTTCGCTTGTTGCGTGCCTGCGGTTGACGGCTGTCGCGCCTGAACGCTCAGGGCCGCGTTGACCCCAGTGCTCCACGCTCACCCACCCACACGTGGGCTAGCTCCCGGGCTCCGGGGCGTCATGGCCACGACCCCCCAACCCCACCAAAGCACAAATCAGCCGTGAAACCAC
>JANMPL010000506.1:0-4570 GCA_031369845.1 Chloroflexota bacterium | reverse complement strand
CTTCGCCGCCGGATCGACGCCCTCGACCGGCGGATCGTCGAGCTGCTCAACGAGCGGGCGGACCTGGCGCGCGCGGTGGGGCGCGAGAAGAATGCCGCCGGCCGGCGGGCCGTCCGGGACCTCGAGCGAGAGCGTGAGGTGCTGCTCCGGGTGACGATGGCCAACACCGGGCCGATCCCCCAGGCCGACCTGCTCGCGATCTACCGCCGTCTCATGACCGCGACCCGCGCCCTCGAGGCCCGGGACCGCAAGCGAGCGCAACCCGACGACTGACGCCGTCAGGCGCAGCCGATCATTGGATCCTTCGAACGAGGCCAGCGTTCGACACCCGCCGGCGTCCGGACGTACACGAAGTCCTCGTTCGGGGTCGTGAAGAGCTCGCGGTCACGCGATCGGAGGCCGGCCGACGTGGCGTCGCCAGGGAGCGTGGTGGCCGCGAGGTAGTCGCCGACCCACACGTCGCGCAGAAGACCCTTCGGGTCGCGCAGGTAGAGACGGCTATCGCCGTCGAGGAACAGCCAAACGGTCGATTCATAGCCGCAGTGCGCCGGACCAACGATGGCTCTGGCAATCGTCGATGGCTGCCCACTCGCGTCGATCCACGGCGCGTCGTCGGTCGTCCGGCCGCGAAGCGGGTCGAACTCGTCTGGCGGGCATGCCCGGTAGGCGACGATCTGCCAGTGGCCTGTTCCGCCGTTGGTGCTGTGTCCGCCCATGATGATGACTGCCTTGGTCCGATCGTCGACGACGTTGACATAGCGCATCAGATGGGATTCCCCTGTCTCCCAGGGCACCTTCGGCTCCTCGGTCCAACCTTCGAGCGGCAGGTCTGCGACATCCTCCGCGTAGAGCCACGGCCACGGTGATGCCGTGCCCGTTTCACCGACTGGTTGGAGTGTCCGGATCTCGCCTCCAATCTCCTGCGGTGGACCATCGCAGTCGAGTTGCGCGTCGAGGTTGATGGCCCAGACGGGAACCAGATCGGGGGTTGCATCGGTTGAGCCCTGCGTCCCGCTCGGCGACACCGCTGTCGTCATTCCGGCGATGTCGACGTCGCCATACACGGACCGTTCAGTCCCAACGGCAACGCAGACCGTACGGTGGCCCGCTCGAGGTGTCGGACGCTCTACGCCGGGGACACCTCCATAAACAGGATCGAACCCCTCGCGGTAGACGACGACCAGCGCAGCGTCGTCCACGTCCAGCTCCGGCGACAACAGCATCGCGGGGAAATAGCGTTGATAGTCGCGCGCGCGGGTCATTTCGAACACGTACTCCATATCAGTTGGAAGCCCGACCGTGCAGACGCCCAGGCGAGGGTCCCCCGCGAAGGCATCCGGACCGCCGGGGAGGGTAGGACTCTGGGTCGGGGTCGACGTCGCTTCGGTGCCAACCCCGCCGAAACGCGGCAACACAAACGCAAGCAGGCCGAGCATCACGATGATCGACACGGCAACCGCCAGCGGTCTGGTCCGATTCGGACGACGGGGCGGCAGCGCGGCGACATTGCCGGCCAGCGCCTGAAGCGCGGACCGATCGTTGCCCGCTCGGTCGCGGAGCCAGCGCTTGAGGAGATCTTCTAAATCGTCGCTCATCGGCGTTCCTCTGCCGCGAAGGCGGCCCGGAGTCGGTCCATCGCGTAGTGGACGCGAGATTTGACTGTGCCTTCCGGGATCCCAAGGTGGGCAGCGGTCTCGGCGATCGGCAGGTCCCAGAAGTGGTGCAGCGTCAGGAGGAGGCGGTCGCGGGCCTCGAGCCGGAGGAAGGCGCGGGCGAGCGTCCGATGATCGAGGGCCCGGTCGAGCTCACCCGCCGGAGCAGCTGCCGCGAGGTCGAGTTCGACGACCCGGCCGCGCCGCTGGGCGGCCTTGAGCGCAGCCCGGACGACGTGCCGCCTGAACCACGCCCGGAAGGCCTCCGGATCGCGGAGGCTGTCCAGACCGCGCCAGGCGGAAAGAAGGGCCTCCTGGACCGCATCGGATGCGTCGGCCTCCGAGCGGGTGACGATTCGCGCCGTGCCGAGGGCCGCGGCGAGGTCCGGCTCGACGAGGGCGCGGAACGCGTCTCGATCGCCACGTTTCGCGGCGGCGACGAGTCCGGCGAGCGGCGAGGGCGACGACTCCAGGACGGCCTCCATGCCGATGAGTGTGCGCGCGGCGCCGATCGGTTCAATCCTGGCCTGTTGCGAGCCTCCTGAGCGCGGTCACTCCGCGGGCTTGCTGCGGTCCTCGATTTCCCAGGCATGGTCGAGGGCGTGCCACGCGATCCGGCGGGCGGCATAGCGGGCCGTCCACTTCCGATCGGAGATCGGCGAGCCGTCCGAGGGCTCGCGGAGAACCTCGAGCATGGCCGCCCTGATCTCCTTGATCGGCGCCTTGAGCTTGATCCCCATCTCGTGGGCGTAGGCCTCGTCGGCGCCGACGACATGCTCGACGACCTTCGAGGTGTTCCGGCCGCCGCCGCGCGGGCCCTTGCGGAGCTCCTCGGGGGCCGACTTGGCGACCGAATCGAACGTCCTCCACGCGGCCTCGACGACACGAGCGAGACGGTCGCCGTCGTGCGCTGATGTCTTCCGATGATCCTGGTCGGTGACGTTGCTCGGCACGCCGAACTCGGTGCCGCCGCCGCCGCCCTGACGCTCGACGATCTCGAAATCGAGGCCATCGGTCGTCGGGAACTCCTCACCCGCGAGTTTGGCGACGGGTGCGTATCGGTCGGCGTAGTCGGCGAGAGCGTGGAGTGCAAGCTCCTTGGTCTTGCCCGATCGGCTCCAGCCCGGCCAGTCGACCGCGGTCGCGAAGGTCTTCTTCGGGGCCGCCTCGATCGAGACCGCGATCCGCTTCCGGGTCACCGCTCGGTCACCGTCCCGTCGCCCCGGCCAGCTCATGGACGAGCTTCGCCATCCGCTCGATGTCGGTGCCGTCCGGACCGAGCGCATCGACGAGCGCCGACGCGACGATGACGCCGCCGGCTCCGGCTCGGGCGAGCGCCCGGACGTGGGCCGGCCTGCTGACGCCGAACCCGACACCGACCGGGACAGGCGACGCGGCGACGACCTCACGGACGAGTCGGCCGACCGTGGACGGCAGCGATGTACGGGCGCCGGTCACGCCGACGAGCGAAACGCAGTAGAGGAAGCCGCCGCTGCGCCGGGCAATCTCGGCGCGGCGGTCGCGGGGCGTCGTCGGCGCGACGAGATAGACGACCGCCAGGCCCGCATCGGCGGCGACCGACTCGAAGGGCTGGCCTTCGTCCGGCGTCAGGTCGGCGACGATGACGCCGGCGGCGCCCGCGCGCGACAGCCGCCGGGCGGCCTCGCGACCATCGCCGCCGCCGATGAACTGGTTCGCGTAGCCCATCGGGACGAGCGGGATGGCGGGCCGGGCCGCGTCGATCCGCTCGATGAGATCAAGGCTGCCGTTGAGGGTCGCGCCGCTGGCCAGCGCCACACCGGACGCGCGCTGGAGCGTGGCACCGTCCGCCAACGGGTCCGAATACGGCAGCCCCAGCTCGAGCAGGTCGGCGCCCGCGTCGACGGCCGCGAGGGCAGCCCGGAAGCTCGTCTCCGCGTCGGGGTAGCCGGCGACGACGTACGGAATGAGGGCCGCGCGACCGGCCGCGCCCGCGGCGGCGAAGGCGGCGGCGATCCGCCGTGCCCCGGCCGTGTCGTTCGTGCCTCGAGGATGCGCGGCGACGGCCGCGCTCGCGGCTTCCGCAATCACGACTCGTGAGCCTCGTGCCAGCGGCCGAACGTCGCGAGGTCCTTGTCGCCGCGCCCGGACAGGCCGATGAGGACCGTGGCCTCTTCGGGCCAGTCGGCTCCCGCGCCCTCTGTTCCGGCGAGGATCCGTGGCAGGGTGGCCAGGGCGTGGGCGGACTCCAACGCCGGCAGGATCCCCTCGGTCCTGGCGAGCCAGCGCATCGCCTCGAACGCCTCACCGTCGGTCGCTGCGGAGATCTCGAGCCGGCCCGCCGCTGCGAGCGCGGCGATCTGCGGCCCGACGCCCGGGTAGTCGAGGCCCGCCGAGGCAGAATGCGCCTCGGTCACCTGACCGTCCTTGTCCTGGAGCATCATCGAGCGGGCGCCGTGCAGGATCCCGGGCGTCCCACCGGCGAGCGCCGCAGCATGCCGACCAGTCGCGACGCCCTCGCCTGCCGCCTCGGCGACCGCGATCCGGACCGGCGGCTCGCCGATGAACCGATCGAGCAGCCCGATCGCGTTCGAGCCGCCACCGACGCAGGCCAGCGCCAGGTCGGGCAGCCGTCCCTCCACCTCGACAAACTGGGCGGCCGCCTCGTCGCCGATCCGCCGTTGGAGGTCGCGGACGATCGTCGGGTAGGGGTGCGGCCCCATCGCCGAGCCGAGCACGTAATGGGTCGTCTCGACGTTCGTGACCCAGTCCCGCATCGCCTCGTTGATCGCGTCCTTGAGGGTAGCGCTGCCTGAGGTGACTGGCCGGACCTCCGTCCCGAGGGCCCGCATCCGGAGCACGTTGGGCTGCTGCCGCTCGATGTCCTCGGCGCCCATGTAGACGACGCACGGCAGGCCGAGGAGCACGCAGGCCGTTGC
>JANMPL010000453.1:0-1592 GCA_031369845.1 Chloroflexota bacterium | reverse complement strand
GACGCCATCATTCCGCTGCCTGACCCGCGGCCCGGCGACGGGACCGACGGAGCGACCGTTCCGACGCCGCAACCGCCGCCCAGTGCCGCGACGCCCCGAAACAACCCCTACATGCCGATCGGCGACACGGGCGCCGCTGCGTTTACCGCGGCGCACCCGACGTGGGACGGCCGCGGCGTGACCGTGGGCATCCTCGACACGGGTGTCACCCTCGACCACGCGGCGCTCGCCACGACGACCGTCGGGACCCCGAAGATCATCGACTGGGTCACCTACACGGATCCCTTCACCGACAACGATCCGACCTGGGTCCAGGTGACCTCGGCCGTCACCGGCCCGACGTTCACAGTCGGGACGGGGGCCAGCGCCGTCTCCTACACCGCCCCGTCGGCCGGCTCGTTCCGGTTCGGCCTATTCAACGAGCGGGACGCGCGGCTCGGCGGCGAAGTCGGCAGGGACGTCAACCGCGACGGGAACCCGGCCGGTTCGAGCGGAACCTTCGGCGTCCTCTGGGACGGCGGCTCGCAGGTCTGGGTCGATACCGATCAGGACCTGAGCTTCGCCGACCAAACACCGATGACCAACTACAAGGTCAATCGTGACGTTGGCTACTTCGGCACGGACAATCCCGCGACCCCCGTGGCCGAGCGCATGCCGTTCGTGGTCCAGATCGACGGCAAGAACAAGGTCGTCAACATCGGCATCGTCTCGGGCCAGCACGGCTCGCACGTCGCCGGCATCATCGCCGCGAACGGCCTGTTCGGCGGCGCGATGAGCGGGGCTGCGCCCGGCGCCCAGATCGTGTCCGTGCGTGTTTGCCTCTTCATCGCCGGCTGCACCGCGCACGCCCTCATCGAGGGCATGATCTACGCGGCGAAGAACGCCAATGTCGACGTGATCAACATGTCGATCGGCGGCCTGCCGTCGCTCAACGACGGCAACAACGCGCGAGCCATCCTGTACGACCGGCTGATCGACCAGTCCAACGTCCAGATGTTCATCTCGGCCGGCAACAACGGACCGGGCGAGAACACCGTCGGCGATCCGTCGGTCGCGACGAAGGTCATGAGCATGGGTGCGTACATCACCGATGCCACCTGGGAGTCCAACTACGGCTCGACGGCGCCGGCCGCCGGCACCGATAACCTGCATCCGTTCAGCTCGCGCGGCCCGCGCGAGGACGGCGGCTTCAAGCCGAACGCCATAGCCCCGGGCGCGGCGGTCTCGTCGACGCCGATGTGGCAGCCGGGCGGTCCCGTGGCTGGCACGTACACGCTGCCACCGGGCTACTCGATGCTCAACGGGACGTCGATGGCCTCTCCGCAGGGCACGGGCGTCGGGGCGCTCCTCGTGAGTGCGGCCAAACAGGCTGGCGTCCAGCACCAGCCGGATCAACTGCGCCAGGCGATCAACTCGTCGGCCCGGTTCATCAATGGCTACGGAGCGTTCGAGCAGGGCAACGGTCTCATCGACGTTGGGGCCGCCTGGTCGCTCCTTGCAACGAACAAGATCAAGACCGTCGACATCAGCTCGGCGGTTCCGGTCAGCACCGCCATCTCGCAGTTCCTGGCCACGCCGAACGTCGGCGTCGG
>JANMPL010000440.1:0-4527 GCA_031369845.1 Chloroflexota bacterium | reverse complement strand
CCAGGAGGGCATCGCGTCGGAGGCGGCCTCGCTCGCCGGCCACCTGCGCCTCGGCAAGCTGATCGCTCTGTACGACGACAACGGGATCCAACTCGACGGGCCGACGAAGATGGCCTGGTCGGAGGACGTTCTCGCGCGCTTCGCCGCCTATCCGTGGCACACCCAGCGCGTCGAGGACGGCAACGACGTCGAGGCGATCGCGCGCGCGATCGAGGCCGCCCGCGAGGACCCGCGGCCGTCGATCATCGCCGTGAAGACGCACATCGGCTACGGCAGCCCGAACCGCCAGGACACCCAGAAGGCACACGGCCAGCCGCTCGGCGCCGACGAGGTCCGCCTCGTCAAGGAGGCCTACGGCTGGGATCCGGACCGCGACTTCTACGTCCCCGACGAGGCCGCCTCGCTCTTCCGGGAGGCGGTTTCGGCCGGCGAGGCACTCGTGGAGGCGTGGGAGGAAAAGCGCTCCGCCTACGCCCGCGACGTCCCCGATCTCGGCGCGGAGCTTCGTCGCCGTCTCGCCGGGAAGCTGGCGGACGGCTGGGATAAGGGTCTCAAGATATATCCCGTCGGTGAAGAGGTCGCGACCCGCAACGCCAGCCAGGACGCGATCCAGGCGCTGGCCGGCCCGGTGCCGGAGCTGTTCGGTGGCGCGGCGGACCTGTCGGAGTCGAACCTGACCGACATCAAGGGCGCCCCGGAGTTCCAGGCGGACGAGCCGGGCCGGAACATCCGGTTCGGCGTTCGCGAGCACGCGATGGGCGGGGCGGCCAACGGGATCGCCTACCACGGCGCGTTCATCCCGTACGCCGGAACGTTCCTGACGTTCAGCGACTACATGCGGGGCTCGGTCAGGCTTGCCGCGCTCAGCGGCCTCCACGTCGTCTATGTCTGGACCCACGACTCCGTCGGGCTCGGCGAGGACGGCCCGACCCATCAGCCTGTCGAACACTACGCGGCGCTGCGGGCGATCCCGAATCTCTGGTTCATCCGACCGGGTGACGCGAACGAGGCAGCGGCGGCGTGGGCCATCGCTCTGGAGCGCGGCGGCGAATCGCCATCCGGGCCGGTCGGGCTCTCGCTCACGCGCCAGAAGCTGCCGACGCTGCCGCGAACCGCGGAGCATGCGCGCGAGGGCCTTCGGCGGGGCGGCTACGTCCTGCGCGAGGCGTCGGGTGGGGCGGAGTCCATCGCGATGATCCTCATCGGGACAGGGTCGGAGTTGCAGCTGGCGTTCGGCGCGGCCGAGGCGCTCGAGAAGGAAGGGGTCCCGAGTCGCGTTGTATCCCTGCCATGCTGGGAGCTGTTCGAGCGCCAAGAGGCCGGGTATCGCGAGAGCGTCCTGCCGCCTGGCGTGCGCAAGCGCGTGTCGGTTGAGGCCGGCGTTTCGCTCGGCTGGGAGCGCTGGGTCGGCGACGAGGGCGCGATCGTCGGGCTCGATCATTTCGGGGCGTCGGCACCGGCCGGGACGATCTTCGAGAAGTTCGGCTTCACGGTGGATCGCGTCGCCGGCGTCGCGCGCGACGTGCTGGCCGGCAAGGTCCACGGGCCGATTCCGACACTCGAGCCGGGCCACCTGCCGGCGCCGCGCGGCGGCCATCCGACACTCCACACGGGTGATCCCGGCGTCGAGCGTTCATCGGGCACGGACCCGGGCCACAGCTGATGCGCGTCTGATGCGCGTCGCGTTCGCCGCGGACCACGCCGGGGCCGCGATGAAGGACGAGCTGATCCGCCGGCTTGGGGCCGCCGGGCTCGGGCACGAGCTCATCGATCTCGGCGGCGACGGCTCCGATCCCAGCGACGACTACCCGGACTTCGCCCAGCGACTGGGCCTGGCGATCCGGGAAGGCCGCGCCGATCGCGGCATCCTCATCTGCGGCTCCGGCGTCGGGGCGAGCGTCGCGGCCAACAAGATGAAGGGCATCCGCTCCGCCGTCTGCCACGACACCTACTCGGCCCACCAGGGCGTTGAGCACGACGACATGAATGTCCTGACGCTCGGTGCCCGGGTCATCGGCCCCGAGCCCGCCTACGAGTGCAGCGTCGCCTTCCTCGCGGCCACCTTCAGCGGGGAAGAGCGCCATCGGCGGCGGCTCGCCAAGGTGGATGCGATCGAAGCCGCCGGCTGACGCAGCGCCGGCGAGCCCCCGAAGGCGCAAGGACTATCCTGTTGCTCCCACAGGAGGAAACGCGGTGACCGACGCCACGGGGACGACCTCACCACTCGGGTTTGCCCTAGGCGAGCACGAGTCCGCCTATCGCGACGCGGTCGATCGCGCACGGGACGAGGGCTGGGCCGAGCGTCTCTTCGCCCGTGATACGACCCTCTGGTCGACCGACCCGCGCGTTCAGGCCGCCATCGCCGATCGCCTCGGCTGGCTCGACGCCCCGGCTCACTTCGCCCTGCAGATCGCGGCGCTCGAGGGGTTCGGCGAGGGGATCCGCGACGCCGGCTTCACGACGGCAATCGTCGCCGGCATGGGCGGCAGCAGCCTCGCCCCGGAGGTCCTCGTCCGGACATTCGGCAGCGGCGACGGCTGGCTCGACCTGCGGGTCCTCGACTCGACCGATCCCGCCACCGTGGCGGCGACCGTCGACGATCTCGACCCGCTCGCCACGCTGTTCATCGTCGCGAGCAAATCCGGTACGACGACGGAGCCACTCTCGTTCCAGGCCGACGCCTGGGATCGCGTGGAGAAGGCGCTGCGAGAACAACATGCGCCGCGCAACGAGCACGCGGGCGAGCTGATGGTAGCCATCACCGACCCGGGCAAGAGCGTCGAGGCGATCCCACATCACGACGACCTTCGCGAGACGTTCCTCAACCCGCCGGACATCGGTGGCCGATATGCCGCGCTCTCCTATGTAGGCCTCGTTCCGGCGAGCCTGATCGGCCTCGACCTGGACTCGCTCCTCGCTTCCGCTGCGACGATGCTCGCCGCCTGCCAGGAGCCGGAGCCGAAGGCCAACCCGGGGATCAGCCTCGGCCTCGCGCTCGGCGTCCTCGCCAAGGCGGGCCGCGACAAAGTCACGTTCCTGCCGGACCCCGAGATCTCGACGTTCGGCGCGTGGGCGGAGCAACTCATCGCCGAGAGCACGGGCAAGCGTGGCGTCGGGATCGTCCCCGTCGATCGGGAGCCAACCGGCCCGTCGGTCGTCTATGGCCCGGATCGGGTCATCGTCAGGCTGACCCTCGCCGGATCGTCCGGCCCCGAGGTACCCGAGGCCGACGCGCTGACCGATGCCCTCGAGGCGGCCGGGCATCCGGTTATCCGCATCCATCTCCCCGACCCGATCGATCTCGGCGCCGAGTTCATCCGCTGGGAGGTCGCCACCGCGATCGCGGGCGCGGTGCTCGGCATCGACCCCTTCGATCAGCCCAACGTCGAGGAGGCCAAGGAACGGACCCGGGCGCTCCTCGCGCGTCACGCCGACGGCCGCGACCGCCGCGCCACCGACGCCGCGGCGGCGACGCCGATCGCGACCTCCGAGGGCGTCGCCCTCTTCGGCGATGCGCCTCTCCGCCTGAGCGCGGGCGGCGACCACACGCTCGCCGGCGAGCTGCGGCGCCATCTCGCCCGCCGCCGTCCGAACGCCTATCTCTCGATCCAGGCCTTCATCGCCCCGACGCCCGCCCGCGACGAGGCGTTTGCCCGAATCCGGGCCCTCCTCCGCGAGGCGACCGGCTGCGCGACGACCGCGGGCTACGGCCCCCGCTTCCTCCACTCCACGGGCCAGCTCCACAAGGGCGGCGCCCCGATCGGCTGGTTCATCCAGCTCACGTCGGACCATCCCGTCGATCGGCCCATCCCCGGCTGGCCGTATACGTTCGGCCAGTTGATCGACGCGCAGGCCCAGGGCGACTTCGAGGCGATCGAGTCGCATGATCTGCCGATCGTCAGGATCCATCTGACGGATCCCGAGACCGACCTGGCGATCCTCGAAGCAGCGCTCGCCGAAGCACTCGCCTCCGCCTGAGAGCCAGACCATCACCAACGCCTGACAGGGAGGCCCCACGGATGCAGATTGGTTTCGTCGGACTCGGTCGGATGGGCGCCAACATGGTTCGGCGCCTCCTCCGCGACGGCCACGAGGTCGTCGCCTACAACAGGACGCCGGAGAAGACGAAGGAGATCGCCGGCGAGGGCGCCGTGCCGGCATTCTCGATCGAGGAGCTCGTCTCGAAGCTCAAGGCACCGCGAGCCGTCTGGATCATGGTCCCCGCCGGCGACGCGACCGAGGCCCAGATCGCCGAGCTCCTCGAGCACCTCGAGTCGGGTGACACGATTATCGACGGCGGCAACACGAACTTCCACGACGACCAGCGGCGTCACCCAGATCTCAAGGCCCGGGGGATCAAGTACATCGACGCCGGGACGAGCGGCGGTATCTGGGGCCTCCAGGTCGGCTATTGCCTGATGGTCGGCGGCGATGCGGAGGCCGTGCAGCCGCTCGAGCCGATCTTCAAGAGCCTCGCCCCGCCCGATGGCTACCTCCACGTCGGCGGCCCGGGCGCCGGGCACTACG
>JANMPL010000425.1:0-2073 GCA_031369845.1 Chloroflexota bacterium | reverse complement strand
GGCGGATCATCGGCCGGACCGACGTCCCCATGTGGGATCTTGAGCGCGACTCCCCTGCCCTCCTCCGACCCGGCGATCGAGTCCGCTTCGTCCCGAGTCCGTGATGCTCAAGGTCCTTGAGGCCGGGGTTCTCACCTCGATCCAGGACGCCGGCCGGCCGGACTGGACGCACCTCGGCGTGCCGGTCGGCGGGGCGTGCGACCCGTGGAGCCTCGCGGTCGCGAACCTCCTCGCCGGCAACGACGCGGGCGCGGCGGCTCTCGAGATGACGCTCGTGGGAGCGACGTTCGCTGTCGGCGCGCCGATGACGGTAGGGCTCGCCGGAGCCGACCTCGGCGGGATCATCCGGGAGTCGGGTCGACGGCTGCTGCCGGGGCGGTCGCACCGGCTCGAGGTGGGAACCACGATCGCGTTCCCGGGCGACGCCAGGGCCCGGACGGGCGCCCGCGCGTACCTGGCGCTGGCGGGCGGCATCGACGTCCCGCTCGTCCTCGGGTCGGCGTCGACGGCTCTCGGGGCGGGATTCGGCGGGCTCGATGGCCGCCTCCTTCGGCCGGGCGACGTCCTGGGGGCTGCCAAGGAACGTGACGGCGCACCTGGTCCCGACGCCGTGTGGCCGGCGCTCGCTGACGACCCCCCGGCCGCAGCCGACCGTCCCATCCGCTTGCTCCCGGGTCCGGCGGCCGGGCTAGAGGCGCTCGTCGCGTTCGAGTGGAGGGTCGGCTCGGGGAGTGACCGCGTCGGTTTGCGCCTGGAGGGGGCAACACTCGAAGCGCCGGCGTCCGGGGAGCTGTTGTCCCACGGCGTCGTCACGGGCGCAGTCCAGGTACCGCCCGACGGGGCGCCAATCATCCTTCTCGCCGACCACCAGACCACCGGCGGCTATCCGATCGTGGCCGTCGTCATCACCGCCGACCATCCGCGACTGGGGCGGCTTCGGCCGGGGGCGAGCGTGAGGTTCGTCGCCTCGACGATCGATGAAGCCAGGCTCGCGCTCTCCCGCCAGCGAGAGGCGCTGGCGCGCGGCGCGGCCGCGCTGCACACAGGTTCGGCGTGGGACGAGCTCTGGCAGTCGGCCGGCGGGTAGGATCGCCCGATGATCCTCCGCCTTTCCGGCGTCTCCGTTCGGAGGGGCGGTCGGACGCTCCTCGGGCCGATCGATTGGTCGATCGCCTCCGGTGACCGCTGGGTCGTCATCGGGCCGAACGGCTCGGGCAAGACGACGCTTGTCCATGTGGCCAGCACCTACCTCTGGCCAACGAGCGGCACTGTCGAAGTTCTGGGCGAGACGATCGGGCGAGTCGACGCCCGCGAGCTGCGGCGTCGCGTCGGCTACGCGGGTGCCGGCCTCGAGGCGGCGATCGACCCGAACCTGACGGTTCTCGACGTCGTCGTGACCGCGCGCCACGCCGCTCTCGGTCTGTGGTGGCACACATACAGCGATGCCGACCGGGCGCGTGCCCGCGAGCTCCTCACCGCGATCGGCGTCGGCAAGCTCGCCGAGCGGGCGTTCGGTCAGCTCTCCACAGGGGAAGGGCGGCGGGTCCAGATCGCCCGTGCCCTGATGCCCGCGCCCGACCTGCTGATCCTCGACGAGCCCGGCGCGAGCCTCGATCTTGGGGCGCGCGAGGCGCTCGTTCGGGACCTCGCCGGCCTTGCCGCGGCCCCGACGCCCAGCGCTGTCGTCCTCGTCACCCACCACGTCGAAGAGATCCCGGCAGGATTCGGTCACGCCCTCGTGCTGGCGGCCGGACGCGTGGTCGCCGCCGGCCCGATCGACGTGACGCTGACCGGACCCGTCATCAGCGAGGCGTTCGGCCTGCCAATCAGCATCGAGCGCACGAACGGCCGATTCCGCGCCTGGCTGCAGGACGGGCCGGAATGACTGCCGGCGTCATGCAATCGTCGCCAGCCGGATGGACGATGGCGTCATGACAACAAACCCTGGCCGGCCGACGCTGTACGCCGCGATCGCGGGCGTCGTGGCCACGATCGCCGCCCTCGGCCTGTCCGAGCTCGCGGCCGGCATCCTGTCGGCGCAGTCGCTGGTCGCCGCCGTCGGTGGCTCGGTCA